>JACRIL010000099.1 GCA_016235825.1 Planctomycetota bacterium | reverse complement strand
CTAAACAACACCAAGACCCAGATCCTGGCGTGCTTCTTTGCGTATCAGTTGCTGCTGCGGTATAATGAACGCTGTGGGAAAAAAAATGGACAGCTACAATGGATAGTCGATGGCCTGTAATTATCGGACAGCCTCAACTTCGTTGCACGCGGGAATTATTTTGTCGCGCAACGAGTTGCGCGACCTACATACTAACTTTTTCGATCATTTGCAGGGCTTGGGCGACGACGGTTTGCGGCTGGATAAGTTCCATGCAGGTGATGTGGGGACAGGATTTTTTCAGGCAGCCCTGGCATGGCACGTCGGCGATAATAGCGGTTCCCCGCAGATACGGTCCGGTATGTTCGGTTCGGGTCGGGCCGACGAGGCAGAGGCAGTCGACGCCGACGGCCGGGGCGATGAATTTGGCTGCTGAATCGCAGCAGAGCACGCCGGCGGAGGAGGCGACAAGTGCGACCATCTCGGCCACGTCCGTCCGGCCACAGATATTGTGCACGTCGGGGCCAAGTCCTTCGGCTACCTCGCGGCAGAATCGCATGTCGCGGTCGGATGGCGAGCCGATCACGAGAACCGGCAGACGGCCCGACAGTTCCGCCAAAACCTTTCGCCAGTGCCGTGCCGGATACATTTTCGTCCGCCAGACGGTGGTGGGCGCGCAGATCAGAAATTTTCGGCCGCCGGCGAGTTTTTCGGCCAGTTGTCCGGCGGATGTCTTTGCCGCCGGCTCGACGGCGAGCTTGAGGTCCTCCGGTCGGGCGTCAATTCCCATTGCCCGGGCCAGTTCGATGTTCGCGTCGATCGTGTGGCGGGCCTTCGTGCGAATTCTGTGCGTATAAAAAGTGGCGGCGCCCTCGCGGGCGCGCGCGAAGCCCGCCCTGACCGGCGCGAGCGTGAAACCCGCGAATATCCCGCTGCGGATCAGGCCCTGGAGGTCGAGCACCCAGTCGAACCTGCCGCGGGCGAGTTTGACGAGCAATTCTTTCAGCGCGGCGGCCGCGATCAGCGATTTCCACGCCTTGCCCAGCTTTTTGCGCTCGAAGATGATCACCTCGTCAAGGTTGGCGTCGTGCCGGATGAGCGGCGCGCAGTCGGACCGGACCAGCCAGGCGATATGACAGGACGGAAAGGTTCTTCGCAGGCCGCGAAGCACCGGGACGGCCGAGACCACGTCGCCCAGCGCGCTGGGCTTGATTATCAGCACCCGCTTGGGCGGCATTGGGGCGCGGGCCGGCATCAGTCCGGCCTCCGCGTCTGCTTCTGCCTGAGCCGAAGGGAACGGATCTGTTGCGTCAGCTTCCGGCCCGACCATTCGTCCAGCAGTCGCCAGTACGACTTGAACTCGATCGTGCCGCATCCCGGCCGCCGCAGGTAGCCAAGCAGCATCCTGAGCCGGCCGGCACGATTGACCACGGGACATTTCAGCAGCGAGACGTTCAGCCGCATCAGGCCCAGCAGGCGGTCTTTGGCTGTCATGATGGCCGTCCTTCGCAGGCCGTCCAGGTCGATCAGCACCAGTTCGGGCGACGCGCCCGGCGACCAGCATATGAGCAGGTTCGTCGACTTCAGGTCGCGGTGGACGTACCGGTTGTCATGGAGCTGCTGCATGAGCCGGCCTAACAGCCAGAGCACCTCCTGCGCCAGGCGCCGCTGCTGGGGTTCGCTCAGCGGGGCGTCGCCCTGCGGCGGGCTGGAAAGCCACTTGGCCAGAAATTCGTGAAGCCGTTCGCCGTCGACGGCCTCGGTAATCAGGATGCTGTCCTTGAGCAGCGGGCCGGCCCGCAGTTCCAGGGCCGCCAGCGGCATGGCTGTCGCGATCCGCCGCGTGAGCATTTCGTGTCCGACGCGGAACGCCCGCACCGCCCGCGACGGACGGAAGCAGTCGACGGCGGCCTTCCAGGAATGTTTGCGGCGGTAGCGCTTGACGAAGACGTCCAGTTCGTGCGGGCCGACTTGAATTTTCCTGCGGATCACGAGGCAGGACGGCGAGTCTTTGACGACCTTGACATTCGGGCCCGTCAGAAGCGCCTGCGGATCGGCCAGGGCCTGATTCCAGTCGTTCAGGGTGAACTGGAGGTCGGCCGCCTGCGAGCCGGCCATCCTGCGCTTGGAGGCCAGCACGACGTGTCCGCGCCAGAGGCCGCCCGGACGGATCGGGCTGAAATACCTGTTCCGCCCGAATATCCTCTTGTCTCGCTGTGCGAACTGCCTGCGGCGATGGCTGAAGGCGAAGTCATCGATCAGCAGTTGCCAGCCGCGCAGCGTGCCTCGCGCCCGGCAGGCGGTCAGATAGCAGGTCAGGAACCGCAGCCGCTCGGTGCGGGTCGTGAAATCGTGGCGGTCGTGCAGCAGTTGCGCGAGGTTCGCGGCCCGCAGCTTGCGCGAAAGTCCGCCGCGTTTCGACGCCCTGTGCAGGTCCATCAGGACAGGCTGGGCGTCGGGGCCGTCGGTTCGCAGCATAACGTTGCCGCAGTGAAGGTCGCTGTGGACGACGCCGGCGTCGTGGAGGTTGGCCAGCATCCTTGCCAACTCGATGGAAACTTTTCGGATGGCAAGTCTGCCTTGCAGGCCTTCGGCGAGCCTTTCCTGGTGCCATTTGTCGGCCTGGCAGGCCGGTTCGACCGCCTTTGTCAGCAGCCATTCGGTTGAGCCAGAGCACATCGCCGCCAGCGCCTGCACGGTAACAACGCCGCGGCCGGCAAGATATCTGGAAAACCGCAGCTCCCGCATCGCGTCGGAAAGGCCAATCCGCCGCGTCAGGCGGTAGATGAGCGACTTGCGATGAAAATGTTTAAGATAGACGTTCACGCCGTTGAGCCTGCCGCGATAGACTGTCCGTGAGGCGTTGGTCTTTACGGCCTGCCAGCGGGGTTCCATTGGCTCGGCCAGGTCCGCCAGAGCGCCTTTGACGAGCAGGCCGATCTCTTCGTCGGCAAAGATCAGCCCGGCGGTTTGGGCCTCGGTTGGGATTTTTTCTTCCATCAGGTTCATTCGATCATGGTTCAAGTAATGATTCTACCCATTGCCAAGCCGGTTGTGGATATCCTTGAGCATGGCCCTGCATTTATCCGGATCGCACAGTTCTGCGGCGCGGGCTCGGGCGGCCTGGCCCAGGTCGCGGCGCAGCGTCTCATTCTCGAACAGCCGCAGGACCGCCACGGTGGCAAGCCTCGGCACGCCGGGCGAAACGAGGATCGCGGCCTTTTCGTGAGGCGCAAGCCAACATATGTCCGGCGTGGCCGCACCGGCGATCGGCAGGCCGCAGGCCATCGCCGCCGCAAGGGCCGAAACGCCAGTGTCTTTTGTGGCGAAAAAAAGGGCGATGTCCGCGGCCGCCATCACGTCGAGCCTTTCCATCCGCCAGCCGGTGAAACGCACCGCGTCGTCAAAGCCGGTCGTCGCGGCGAAAAATCTGACGTGGCTCTCGTGCGGCCCGTCGCCCGGAAAGATCAGCCCGAACCTGCCGTGCATGTGCTGGGCGATGGCATGCGCCCACGACGCGTACTTATGGCCCGCGTCGCGGACCATTTCGGAAGTGGCGGCCAGAAGACACGGGAAGCCGGCCAGGCCGCTCGCCTGCCTGGCCGGTTCCCGCCTGGCGTGAAAATCGGATGGTATCGGCGCCGGCGGCGGGATGACGTGAACGGCCGAGGCCTTGAATCCGGCCTGAATCAATCTGTCGGCCGCCGGAGCGGTCGGGACGGTCAGCGCGATCCTGCCCTGGCCTGCCCAGTTGATTATCTGGCGCGTCCGCGGCGCAGCGCCGGCACACGGCAGCGAAAGCACGATCCGCAGGCCGATGTTGTTGGCGACCGACATGGCCGCCGGCAGCGCGCCGGTTGACCAGACGTGAATGACCGATTTTCCTTCGGCCAACTTTGCCAGCCGCCTGCCGGCAAGCAACGCCAGACCCATCGGCGCGTGTATCTCGCCAGCCGACCGGCCGAAGCCGGGATAGCGTCGGGGCCGGCCAACTGAGACGATCCGGTCATCCGGCCAGGCAAGCTGCTCAAGCTGGTCCAGCATGTCGTAAGAAACATGCCTGTCGATAACGTGCAGAACTTCCGTCATGGCAGGCATGATAAGCCGGCGCACGCCGCCCGGCAAGAATGAGTTGCCGGCAATGGGTCAGTTACGGGGGGATTGTGGTGCGGGCATCTTGCCTGCAACGTTAAGAATAAAAAACGCAGGCGGGACGCCCGCACCACAAGAGGGCAAAACATTGTTTGTTTCTCCCCCCGTAACTGACCCATTGCAGTTGCCCGCATATACCTGTTGCAGCCGCCGCGAAAAGGCAATATCATGCCTTGAAGTGCGTTAAACAACAATCGGGTTCACATCATCCGGGCAGGCGTCGGTTCCGGGCCATCCGGCGCAAATCCCCTGAAACCATGGCCCGCGGGAGAGGAGCAGAACATGATGCGGAAATCAATCGCGATCGCGATGGGCGCTGTTTTCGTGGCGTGGACTTTTTCGCAGGCGCAGTCAACCCGACCTGCCACCGCCCCGGCCGGCGACAGGCCCGCCAAGCCGGAAAATCCCGACAAACCCAGGCAGGCCGAACAATTGAGCGGCGAGCTTGGCGAGATGGCCAGGACGCTGGGGTTCAGCGATGAGCTCAAGGCCAAACTGCTCGAGAAGGTTAAGGCCGGCAAGGCCGCGCAGGATGCCTGGGAAAAGGATAACGCCCCGAAAGTCAAGCAGCTTCAGGAGGAGATCGGCAAGCTCAAGCAGGAACTCAAGGCCCTGGAAGACGCCAAGAACGCCATGCTTTCCGATCAGAAAAACCAGGTCAGGGAACTCATTTCTCCGGAACAGAACGAGGCGTGGCAGAAACACAGGCTCAAGATGCAAATGCTCGGCCAGTATCGCCAGATGGCCCTGACCGACGAGCAGAAGGGCAAGATCGGGACTTTATGCGACGAGGCCGCCAAAGAAATGTCGGCCATGACGGCCGAGCAAAGGTCCTCCGGCGAATGGGATGTGTACGCCAGGCTCAACAGGTCCGTCTCTGGCATTGTTACGGCCGAACAGAAAGCCTCGGCGGCGTCCGAGAATATGTATGCCAAGGCCCGATCCGCGTTCAAGGCGGCCGGGCTTACTCCGGAACAGGACGCCAGAATAAAGGAACTTTCGCAGGGCGCAGCCAGGGAATACGTGCAGGTCCAGGAACAGTTTAACAAGGCCGAATCCGACACGAGGACTTTTGATGAAAAACGGAGAACCGCTTTTGATTCGTTCGTCAAGGGCGCCAGCCAGCTTGTGCTGACGGAAGAGCAGCGGGCGAAACTGTCGGCCGCGGCAAGCCAGCCGGCCACCCGCGGCGCCAAACAGGGCGCCAGGGAAAAATCCCGCGAAAAAATTGCCAGACTCGGCAATGATAAATCCGTCAGCGCCGACAAACCGCGGAATCGCAAGGATTGATATTATTCACATCCGAAACGCACAATAACCCGAACAGGAAACACGTTATTCCCGAAATTCTTTCACCTGGTTCTTCAGGAATTCGACGCCCATTCTCAGGTCGTCCGGCGCACCGTCAAGCGGGACGTTTGCCAGCGTCTTCCCCGCCTGGTCGTATAAGCCCAGCCGGACAAGCATGCAGGCGCGATAGTAGCCGGCCAGCGGCGGAATCGCGTCGCCGGGCAATTTCGCCAGCCTCTCGACCGCGGCGTGATAATTGCCCTCGACCCAGTCGCACAGGGCCAGCCGCAATTCGACCGGGCCTTTCATGGGCGCCTGTTTTGCCGCCAGAGCATAACACTCGCGGGCCCTGGCCGGCAGGCCCTTGTTCAGCAGCAGGTCGCCCAGGAGCAGATTCGCCGCCGCGTCGGGCGTGTCGGCGGCCTGAAGCTCCGCTATCGCCTGGTCAGTCATGCCCATCCTGGGCGAGGCCAGTATCGTGGCGCGTTCCAGCAGCGGCCTGGCGGCAAGATTTATTCGCGTCTGCTCGATGCGGTTCTGGTTGATCAGGACCTTTATCCTGTTGTCCAGGTCTGCATACATCTGCGGCGGATTGACCCGCCAGAACCCCGAGAGGCGTTTGTTCGCCCTGCCCATTTCGGCATCGGCGCAGTCCGCCATGCCGGCCTGAAGCATCGCCCGGATCTGCTGGATGATGATGCCGTTTAACTGCGCCTGGTCAATGGCGGACCAGTCAATCGCATTATAAATGCACAAGGCCCTTGCCGAATCGAGGTGGACCGGCATGGACGGGGCCGATGCGCCGTCGGACGGTCCGGCTGGTAAATCCAGCCCCGTCGCCGTCTGCATGAGCGAGTCCAGTTGTTGGAACGCCTGCGCAAGCGAGGCAAGAAGGAGAGATCGGTTTTCGACACCCTCGTTGGCGGCGGCGGCCAGATATCGCGTCGCCATCAGCAGCGCCCGCTGCTTGACCGGGTTTGATTTCAGCGGTCCGGCCCCATCGGGATTGTTCCCTATCGTCAGGAATATTTCACCCATCCGGCTGTTGAGAGAAAACGGCTTGGGCAGAAAGAATTTTTTCGTGACGTGCGGGACGTCCCGCACGAATCCGTCGGCCTCCAGCGGCTTGTCGTACCGCGAAAGGTTGGACCGCTCCGGGATGCCTTCCAGCGGGTTGCCGCCCGGCCAATCAAGACGGGCGAAGCACGCGCTGACGGGATCGAGGAATACCAGCCTGAACCGGTCCGTGCAGGCGGACATTGCCGACAGATGCTCCTTGTTCTCGTTCTGGACGGTGATGAACCGGACCACGTCCGGAAGTTTCATTTCCCTGGCGGCGGAGACCTTCCTCATGGCATGGAACAATTCCGTGTACTCTATGAAACGGTCGAGCGTGTGAACTTTCAGGCCGACCCGCCCGTCCATGTACAAAAGCCTGTTGGGGTTGTTTCTGGGCCCGCCGTAATAGATATATGTGCTGGCCGCGCCGAAATCGTCGCACAGCAGCACGCCGGGGACTTTCAGGTCTTCGCCCAGAAATTTTGCCGTCTCAACGGGATATTTGCCTTCCTGCATTCCCAGGCCGAACTGCTCGTCGATGTTGAACCATTTCCATGGCCTTGGGATGTACAGCGCGGCCGTCGCCAGGGCCAACGCGATGGCGCCTGCCGCAAGCCAGTGGCTAATGCCGGCCAGCCTGGGCCGGACGGATGCGATCATCGTCAGCACCTGCCCGCCGTGAAGCGCCAGCAGGTATGACAGCAGCGGCCCCAGCAGCGCGACGTTGCGCCTGGCCGTGCCCGCCAGGTATATGAACGCCGCCATCCAGACCACGTGGCGGATCGGCAGGCGGGGCCGGCCGAGCTTGAGCAGCTCCAGGACCGCCAGCAGGGCGATCACAAACAGCACGAGCACCGCCAGAATCGCCACGTCCATAAATGACGTCCACGAATTCCAGAGCGGCAGGAACTCGGATATGCCGTAGGTCAGGTACTCGCTTCTGCCGGAAATGTCCTTGTGCAGAACGAACGCCTGCATCGGCCCCTCGACCGGCCAGGGGCTGATGAAACACGCGATCGTGGCGGCGATGGCGGCGACGAGCGCGTTCATCGAGGCCAGATTGCCTGCCATGCCGACAGTCGCGATCTCCGGCTGGCGCATCGGCCCTTCGCCGGGCGGGGCTGGGCGGCTTTCCCCGCCGGAGCGGCCAAGACGTTTTTCGATCACGGCGAAAATCAGGCCCGACCAGATTATTGCGATGCCCAGGATATACAGCGCGTGCATGTTGACCCAGACAAGCTGGATCGGAACCAGCCACCACAAAAGTTTCGGCGACCTGCCGGCCGCCACGCCGTCGACGATCGTGATCGTCAGCATCAGGAACACGAATGAGAACATCTCCGGGCGGATTCGCAGGCGTATTGAAATGTAATGAATCATCAGCAGGCCGCACAGCACCACCCACGCCGCTGGCGCCCGCCTGTAAAGCGCCAAACCGAAGATCAGCAGCGCCAGTCCGCCCATCAGGCCCTTGAAGACCGAAAGCAGTTCGTATCCGCCGATGGCGTGAACGCCGGCCACTGCCACCTGGAAAAGCCAGTGCACGTTGACCCATATCCGCTGCGGATTGCTGTCGTAATACGGATAGGCGAAGGTGTCGGTGGTGGCGATGCTGAGGTTCTGGAGCATTCTCTGCCCGGCGGCCAGATGCCACGGGTCGTCGTCGTTCCATATCCTGGTTACATTGCCCATGACGGCCGTCAGGACCAGAATGCCGACGGCGGCGACGGGCAGATGCCTCCGCCAGCCGGCCGGGGCGAGAGCCTTATCGACGGATGATCCTGAAGCGACTTCCTTCCGCAAATTGTCTTTTGACTGTTTGTCCATAAACAGTTGCTACATGGACAATCTAATCATCTGCAGCCCCGTCGGCAAGTATTACTGCAAAACTATGAAGGCGTTTTATCCTGTGAATGGGACAAGGAGACATCCGTCGTCGAATAGCCCAAGCCCGAAGGGCTGGCAGAGAGTAGCCGGAGGCGTAAGCCTCCGGAATGCAAGCCTCCCTTATAACGTGAGCCCCGGCGGGGCGATACAATTGTTCGTCATATTGTGTCGCCTCTCCGAGGCTCCTTATTATGGGGTGATCCAAACCGTAGGCTCACGCCTACGGCTACTGTCTTCCGGCTCTTCGAGCCTCTAAATTGGTTTGTATGGATATGCAAGATATCGTTGTTTTGTCAGATGTAATATTGACAAAACGCTATTATTTTTTCGCGGCCGATGCTCCGGCGAGCATGCCGCTGGAAAACGCCCACTGAAGATTAAATCCGCCGCATGGTCCGTCGAGATCGACGACCTCGCCGGCGTAGAACAGGCCGCCGACCAGCCTGCTCCGCATCGTCTTGGGATCGATGCCCGCCAGCGCGACCCCGCCTCGCGTCGCCATCGCGCTGTCGAATCCTTCGGTGGCCGTAACGGTCAACGGCAGATCGGTCAGCAGACTCGCCAGGTGTTCCATCGGTCCGGCGGGCGCGTGGCTGGCCCGCAGGTCCGGCGCGATATTCGACATGGCCAGCAACCTGCCGCCCAGGGAAGAGGGAATATATCTGCCCAGCAGCGTAAGTATCGCTTTTTTGCCTTCGCGCGTTCGCCAGGTCTCGAATCGCTTCAGCCATTCGTCGAAGGTCGAATCGGCACAGAGGCTGATCTTCAGGCGGCATTTGTCGTGCCTCTGAATCGCGACCGAGACGTCGCCCGATATGTCCAGCGCCGCCGGGCCGGAAATGCCGCGATGCGTGAAGATCATCTCGCCGCACCAGCCGGCCCGCGACTGGCCGGGATGATCCAGCCGGATGCAGACATGGACCAGGCTCACGCCGGCGCAACTTCCGCACCATGATTCCTCGACGACCAGCGGAACCAGGGCTGGCAGCGGCTCGATTATTTTATGCCCGGCCCGGCGGGCAAGCTCGTAGCCGCCCGTCCCGCCGCCCAAGGGCGGGTAGCCTCGCCCGCCTGCCGCGACGACGACCGCCCCGGCCGCAATGACGCCCGATTCTGTTTCCACGCCGACCGCCTTGCCGCTTTCAATCGCCAGGCCGGTCGCGGGCGTGTTGAACCGGAATTCCACGTTCAACTGGCGGCAGCAGGCCAGCAGGGCGTCCAGCACCTGGGCCGACGAGTCGGACTCCGGAAAGACCCGCCCGCCTTCCTCCACCTTCGTCGCCACGCCGAGAGCGGCGAAAAAACGTCTCAGGCCGGCGCAGTCGAGCGTTTCCAGCGCGTCTACGGCGAACCGGCCCTGCCTGCCGAACGCGGCCAGGAACTCATCCATCCCGCAGACGTTCGAGAGATTGCATCGTCCGCCGCCGCTGGCCAGCAGCTTCCGGCACGGCTGCGGAAGTTTTTCGAGCACCACGACCGGCAGGCCCGCCCGCCCCGCCGCGATCGCGGCCATCAGCCCCGCCGGCCCGGCGCCGATTACAACCGCCCGCCGCCCGGCATGTTCCGCGTCGCTGGCCGCCTTTTCCTTTGATTGTCCGGACCGGCGATTGTACTGTTTGTCCGTGTATTTTCGGGTTTCTGACATTCTGCCGCAGAATTTAACTTAAATCGGGAGCGATATCATCAGATCGCATGATAAAGATCGGCGTTTTTCCGGCGGGCAAGGGCAAAAAAGGCCGGCCGGATTCAGGTCGTTCGGCAAGGGTCCGCGCGGGCCGGCGGGGAAACCAGAATTTATTCCCAAGCCCCGCGCCGATGTCGGCGAGGTAGAACCGGAAGATCGACGAACGCCGGATTCGTCAGGGATCGAGCCGCAGGATTTGCCGCCGACCGCTCCGGCCGGACCGCGACCGGATATTTCGGGCGCGGCGAAGGTATATCTCCGCAGCGCGGGGTACGGGGCCTTCGTCTTCGAGAAGATGATCGACCGCGTGGAAGGCCAGCCCGCAGACGGCGACGTGGTGGCGGTGATCGACAAACGGGGCGAGTTCTTCGGCTGGGGATTTTACAATTCGCAGAGCAGGATCAGGCTCCGAATGTTCAGCCACGCCGGCCCGCGGCCCGACGACGCGGCCATCGCCCGGCGGATTTCCGCCGCCGTTGCCCTGCGGCGCGACATGCTCAAGCTCGACGGGCGGACCGACACATATCGGCTGGTGCATGCCGAGGGCGACGGACTGAGCGGGCTTGTCGCCGACCGCTTCGGCCAGTACGTCGTGCTGGAGATTTTCAGCCTGGCGATGTTCCGCCGCCTCCAGGCGATCCAGGACGCCTTCATCGACGCCGGCCTGAGCGTCCGCGAGTTCATCGTCCGGGCCGACAAGGACGCCTGCCGGCAGGACGGCTTCGACCTCGGCAGGATGCACGATTCAAAGCAGCGGGATGTTACTGTCAGCGAAAATGGCGTGAAATTCCAGGTCGATCTCAAACGCGGCCACAAGACCGGGTTCTTCTGCGACCAGCGGGAAAACCGTCTCGCCCACTGCGCATTCACGCCGGGCAATCGCGTGCTCGACGTCTGCTGCTACACGGGCGGGTTCGCCTGCTACGCCGCTAAACTCGGCCGGGCCGCCGCGGTCCAGGCGGTTGATCTGGATGAAAACGCGATAGAAATAGCGAAACACAACGCCACGCTGAATGGCGCTAATATAGAATTCAAACACGCCGATGCCTTTGATTTTCTGCGCCAGTCGGGCGCGCAGGGCAAAAAATGGGATGTAGTGGTGGTCGATCCGTCGAAATTCGTCACACGCCGCGATGCGTTGGAGGTAGGGCTGCGGAAATATGCCGACCTGAATCGCCTTGCCTCAGGCGTCGTCTCGCCCGGCGGGCTGCTGCTGACCTGCTCGTGCAGCGGCCTGGTGGATCAGCCGACGTTCATCCAGACTGTCGGCCGGGCCGTCCGCGCCGCAGGCAGGGCGGCGAGGGTCATCAACGTTACCGGCGCGGGGCCAGACCACCCCGTCATGTCCGACACGCCCCAGAGCGCTTACCTGAAAGCCGTCTGGGCCTTGATGGAATGACAATGGTTGACTCCTTTCACATGGCAGGTCCGTGTGTCGCGGCCATTTTGACCGTGATTATCGGATACTGTCCCGGTTTTGTTTCATTGCACGAATTTTCAGAAGGACAACAATACCTTGCAAAACCGTTGCGACCGATTTGCAGGCTCGAAGAGCCGGCAGAAAATAGCCCCGTCCCTTCGGGCCTTGACTGCGGCGACACGTGCCCAACCATGTTTTTTGGGGATGAGAACTATTCAGAATAAAGCCGGATTTCTTTACGCGATTTCACAGGCGGCGGCAACTTCTCATAGGAAATACATTATGACGGAAACCCGAAATCTTGCGGACGCCCAACTCCTGCAACTCTTTGCCGACAGGAGGGATAACAATGCGTTCAGGGAACTTTTCCAGAGGCATTATCGTCCGGTCTGGGGCGCCTGCCGCAGACGACTGGGCGGGCGCGAAGACCTGGCCGAGGACGCCGTCCAGGCTGTCTTTCTGGCGCTATTCCGCCACGCCGGGCGGATCCGCAACGGTTGTGCACTTTCCGCATGGCTGTACCAGACGGCCGGGTTCGCATCCGCCCAGATTCTTCGGGCGGACATGCGCCGGCAGGACAGAGAGAGGAAGGCGGCGAATATGAGAGAGACAATACGAGACCCGCTTCCGGAGGCTGGCTGGGCCGAGGTTCGGCTCCGGCTGGACGAGGCCATCGACAGACTGCCAGGCAAGCAGCGCGACGCGGTGATAATGCGCTACATTGCCGGCAAGAGCCTGACTGAAATATCCGGTGAAACCGGGATAGGCAGGGAGACGCTGCGGAAACGCGTGGACGCCGGGCTGGAAAAACTGCGGCTGATGCTGTCGGCCCAACACGTGGCGGTCTCGGTAGCCGGGCTGGGAACGATGATCGCGGCCAACGCCATGGAAACCGCGCCGGCCGGGCTGGGGCAGACGCTTTTTGCGGCGATATCGCACAACATATCCGCCGGCGGGTCGGCCGCCGGGGGAATGGTCAATGTCGTGGTCAAGGAAATAGGAAAAATCATGTTCATGGCGAAATTGAAGGTTGCGGCGGGCATCGTATTTGCGACGGCGGTTGTGGCGGGCATAGGATCGGCGATCCTCGTCGCCCAGAGCGACAAGACTCCGCCGGTTCCGGCGGCATCCGCTCCGGCGAAAGCGAATGGCCTGACGGTTATCGGACCTATGCCGGGTGACGCGTTCAGTTTTGTCATGGTAAGAAACGGCACTGTCGTCCTGAAAAATTCGGTCTCAGGATGGGGGCCGAACTGGAAACCCTACATTCACTTCAGCACGCCGGATTCGACCATCGATGGCGACGCACTGGTCAGTTCATACCAGGCCAAGGTCGGCGACAAATCCCTCGCATGCAAGCAGCGTGTGTCGAAGAGCGGACAGAACGCCGTAACCTGGCAGTACGACCTGTCGGCCGAAAAGGAGATTGACCTGACGATGTTCATCACAGCCCTGTCCGTGCAGCCGGATATCGAGGGCGAACTGGAACTGACGACCGCCGACGGCGCTGCCAAAACCATGGCTTTCAAAATGGGCAAGGGCAACCTCGACAAGGTCGCCAAGGCTGTTTACAAATTCAAGGAGTACGGCAACTTCACCTTTGCGTTCGATCCGCCCACCGACCTGGCCTTCGACAACGCCATCCGCGTAAAGCTGGCCGGAGCGAAGATGCCGGCCGGAAACCACACCGTGAAGATGACCGCCAGCGTCGAATCGCCCCTGAATCTGGCCGTCGCGCCCGAGGACAGGGCGGCGCTTGTAACCACGCCGGCCGGAGCCGACTGGTATCCCCTCCAGCCGGTTACCGACATCGGCCCCAGCGTCATCGGGCTGGACAACTGGCTGGCAAAACCCGCCGGTTCGCGCGGCGTCGTGAAAATCGTCGGCGATCATTTCGAGTTCGCCGACGGCGCGCCAGTGCGGTTCTGGGGCACTAATCTGTGTTACGGCGCGATCATTCCGGCAAAGGCCGATGCCGACTATAACGCCGCCCGGTTCGCCAAGTATGGCATCAACTGCGTTCGTCTGCACAAGTTCCTCAATGAAGGCGACAATTACGGCATAGCCGATCCCAACGATGCCACCAAATTCGCGGAAATTCCTTTGGCCAAGTTCGATTATTTCACCGCCGCCATGGGCAAGAACGGCGTCTATTACACCTTCTCGCCCTTTTTCGGTTTTAAGGTCAAGCCGGCCAACAAGGACCGCCTTGTAGCGTACGACGAGGCCGCCAAACTCGACAGCACGTACAGCCTCATAAACTACGCCGAAGACGTCCAGGATCTGATGGCCGAAATGTATACAAATCTTCTGACGCACAAGAATCCCAATACGGGCAAGACCTACGCCGAAGATCCGGCGCTGGCCGCCGTGGAAATCCAGAACGAGGACGACATCTTCTGGGGTTCAATGAAGCGCACCTACCCGGCGTGCCCGACATATGCGAAGCTGCTCGAAGGCCGATTCGCCGACTGGCTCAAGGAAAAGTACGGCTCGGAGGACAAACTCAAAGCCGCCTGGGCCGGAACACTCAAGCCCGAGGAATCCCTCGAAAAGCGCAACATCGCCATCCAGTATGATCCCTGGTTCATGGGCGAGGAAGGATTGTCCAAGCTGTGTGATACCGACTGGTATAAAGAGAACTTCAAGACGCCGGATAAGGACGGATACCGGCGGCGCATATTGGACAATGCAGCCTTCCTTCACCACACGCAGGACAAATATTACGCCAAACTGGTCAAGGCCATTCGCGCGACCGGCTACAAAGGCCCGATCATCGGTTCGCCGTGGCAGGCCACCTCGATGCTGCCTCATTATTACAACCTCAAGAGCGACGCGGCCGTGGGGCTGGTGGACCGGCACAACTATTTCAGCGGCCTGACGAGCAGCATGCTCGCCCAGCCAGGTTCGGGTTACCTCGGCACGGGCATGCAGCAGGTGGCCGACCGGCCGTTCAGCGTTTCCGAGTGGATACACTGCTGGCCGGCCATGTATGCCGCGGAAGGACCGGCCATCATGGCCGTTTACGGCATGGGACTCCAGGGATGGGATGCCTCATGGCAATTCCAGTCCGGCAGAAAAATGAGCGAAGGCGTAACCTCGCCGGTCTCGCACTACGCGATGCGAATGTTGTCCGGAGGTCCCGGCAACGAATGCTGGAACGTCGACATACCCGTCAACATGGGGCAGTATCCGGCCCTGGCGCGGATGATCTATCGCGGCGACGTCAAGACCGGCGAAGTGATCTCCGCCCGTCAGGTCAGCGATGAAAATCTGGCTGCCGGCACGTTCGACTTCGCGGATAAGGTCGTCCAGTCCCCCGGGCATGGCGACGAGAAGGTTTTCACCTCTACTGTTCCGCCCGCGGCCATGGCTGCCGGACGGGTCGTCGTTGAGTTCACGGGCGAAAAGCCCGCCAAATCGACCATGCCGGACATGGCGAAATTCGACAAAAACGGCGTGATAACGTCCAATACCGGCCAACTCGCGTGGGATTACACTGGCAAGGGTTTCTTCACGGTCAATACGCCGGGTACGAAGGCCGCAGTCGGCTTCCATACCGGCAAGCCGCTCGGCTGCGACAACATTACCATCACGCCGGTGGCCCAGTTCGCCTCGATCTTCCTGACGGCCCTGGAACCCGACAAGACGCTGGCCAACTGCAAGGGCGCGCTTCTGACGGCCATCGCCCGCCAGTGCAACACGGGCTTCAGCTATATGATCGACAAGAGCACTGTAAAAGTCGGCACGGTTCCCACGCTGCTGGAACCAGTCAAGGTCTCGTTCACGATCACCGGCCGAAAGATCGCCGCGGTCAACATCCTGAATCACGAGGGAAAGCGGATCGAGGGACAGACGGTGAAAATCGACAGCGGGTCCTTCACGATCGACACCGGCCGCGACAAGACCTTCTATTACGAGGTCGTCTTCGCCGAATAAAATCTGCGCCCGCCGAATTGGCGAGATGGAAGGGGAAAGCCATGAAAAATCCTGCCGGCCCGGCGTTTGAAGCCGCCGGCCATGATTATTCAGACCGCCAGAGTCGGAATTATCCATGCAAAATACGAGTCAGACATATTGCCCCGGCCAGCCGTAAAATATACTCTTGAAAAGTGCGCAACTGTCGGCCGGAGAAGAATGCAGACAAGTTGCACGATTACACGAAAGGAGAGGAAAAATGCCTGCTATACGTTTCTTCAGATCGATGGGAATATTGGCGATGGCATCGTCTTTACTGGCCCAGTCTGTCCACGAGGTTGCAAAAGGCGGCGCCGGGTCCGCGGCTCCCGCCAGCAGGCCGGCATCATCTTCGGCACGGGGCGATTCGCCATCGTCCGCCGCTTCGGACCGCTTCACGAAGGCCGGCAACCGGAAGTTTTCCGGATTGGAACCCGAACAGGAGGGAGAATGGAAAGGGCCTTTCTTTTTCATCGTGATCGCGGACCCGCAGTACGGCTTCTTCACCGGCGACAAGGACTTCGACAAGGAAACCGAACTCACGGAGAAGGCGGTCGTCCACATCAATCGTCTCAATCCGCGATTCGTGATAGTCCTCGGCGACCTGACCAACGCGGTCCCCGGCAGCAAGGCGTATCCGGCGCAGGTCGCGGAGTTCAAACGGGTGTTCGGCAAGATCAATGCCGCCATCCCGATCCTGTGCCTTCCCGGCAACCACGACATCTATAACACCCCGGAAAAGTCCAGTCTGGGGCAATACGTCGGGAATTTCGGCGACGACTATTACGGATTCTGGTGCGGCGGCGTGCGGGGGCTGGTGCTGAACAGCGGCTTATACAAGGATTCATCCAAGGTTCCCGATAACGCCAAAAAACAGGATGAGTGGTTCAAAGAACAGATCAGGGCGGCCAAAGCCGCGCATGCCAGGCATATCGTTGTGTTCCAGCATCACCCCTGGTTTTTATACAAGCCGGATGAGGACGATCAATACTACAACCTGCCGCTTTCGCTGCGCGCGCCCATGTTAGATCTCATGGAGACCAGCGGCGCGCGGGCGATCTTTGCCGGGCACTACCACCAGGAGGCCCTCGGCGCATACAAGGGCATGGAGATGGCAACCTGCGGTCCTGTGGGCAAGCCTCTCTGGCAAAAGGGGGGAACGAAAACCGCCGGCAAGTCAGGGCTGCGGATCGTCAAGGTTTGCGCCGACGCCATCGAACATGCTTACTATGCGCTGGACGCGGTGCCGGAAAAGGTTGATATGCCGGCCTCGCAGCCATCCGCCAATCCGCCAGTAAAATCGGGAAAATAACAATCCGGTCAAGCGATCTCGACCGTCAGGCCGCTGGCGGCGGCGAAGACGTTTGGAAACACGCGGCGGACGGCCTCGACCTTGTCGGGCCGGTCGCACGGGTCGAAGTGGATGATCGCGAGGCGCTTCACCCCGGCCTCGACGGCCGTTCGCGCCGCATCCTTCGGGCGAGAGTGCGTGCCCGGTTTATCGAGCGGATCGGGATCGGCGTAGCATGCCTCGTGGATGAGAAGGTCTGCGTTCTTCATCAGCTTCACTATCGCCGGGTCATACTGGCTGTCGCCGGTTGCGCCCACGACGGAGCCGGTCTTCTTGTCCGTGAAGCGGTACGCCAGCGACGGGGCGGTGTGGACCGCGGCGCACGTTTCGAGCAGAAAATCATCCGTCTCGATCCTGTCGCCGGGCGCGAGCGGAAATAGTTCATCCTTGTGCAATTCATCCGGCAGCCAGAGCAGTTCTCGCGCGCGGCGAACTATCTCCGCCAGGTGCTCGGCTGGGCCGGCGATCTTCAGCGGGCGGATGTTTTCAGGATCGCTATTGCGGTGTATTCTCCGGTATGACATTAGCTGGGGCAGGCCGAGGATGTGGTCGCTGTGGCGGTGGGTTATAAAGAGATACTCGATCTTCAGCGGATCGATCCCCAGGTCGCGCATCTTGAGCACGCCGCACCAACCGCAGTCGATCAGGTAGCGTCGGTTTATGACGAAGGCCGACGACTCCTCGCCTATCGCCGGCAGGTTGGCGCACGCTCCCAGAAAGGTTACGGCCGTTTTTTCCATGACGGCGAATCTCCAAATGCATAGAATATGCTCCAACATAAGGTTTTGTCCGGCGGAGTCAATCATCGGGCATTGCGCGGCCGATTTAATCGGCCATAGTTGACACCTTTCGGGAGAACGATATGGCGTTTCCGTTTTCGCATCCCAGGCCCGACCCCAGGGCCGTGCCTCGCGTGCCGGCGATAGATGGCCAATGGCGGCAGATATGCCGCATGCCGGACCTTGGCGAACTGGCCGGGGCGGAACCCGGCCGGCAGCATATCGTGGATCACAGCTTCGTGCGGGCGGCGGACGGCTCATGGCATCTCTGGGCATGTCTGCGCGGCACGCGTGTCGGACGGCTGATCTGCGGCTGGGAAGGCACGAGTCTGGAGCAGGGGCCGTGGGCCCCGGCGGGCGTCAAGGCCCGCGCGGACGCCGCCTTCGGCGAGCCGACTTCGCCGGCGGAGACCATCGGCGCTCCGTTCTTTTACCGCGAGGGCGGAACGTACTACTGCTTCTATCATGCCGACGGCATCCGCCTGATGACTTCGACCGACGGCAAGAACTATACCCGCCGCCGCGACGAGCGCGGCACAAACGTCCTGGCGTGCCCGGCCGGCCGCGACACCATGATTTTCAAAGAGGACGGGCTTTACCACCTGTACTCATGCATCACCACGGCCAGCCCCGACGGCTGCAGGCGGAATTTCGTGTCGCTTGTCGTGTCGCGCGACATGCGCGAATGGTCCGACTACATCATCGTCTCGGAGGGCGGCGTCGGCGGCAACGGGCCGGTCAGCGCCGAAAGCCCCTTCGTGGTGAAGGTGGACGGCCTGTACTACCTGTTCCGCGCATCGTCGATCAGTTTCCAGACCTACGTGTACCGCTCGGCCACGCCGTTCCACTTCGGCGTCAACGACGACAGCAAACTCATCGCCATGCTGCCGATCAAAGCGCCGGAGATTCTGCTGGTGGATGGAAAGTATTATATCAGCGATCTTGCCGACTTTCAGGGCATCCGCCTGGCGCGATTGCGATGGGACGCAGCGGCACCCTGAGCCGGCAGGCTGATCTCACAGGATGACTACGGATATGGCGGTTCCCGCCAGCACGACCCAGAGGATGTCCACTTTGAGTAGCAGCGCGGCGAAGCAGGCCGCGCCAAGGATTGTCGCCGGGGCGGACCACCACGTTATCGCCAGGCCGAAAGCGGCCGCGACCGCGGCCAGCAGACCGACGAACGACGCCAGAACGCCCCGCAGCGCCCGCTGAAAGAGCCTCCACTTTTTCAGGCGATCCAGGTATGGAACGGTCAGCAGGACCATGAAAAACGACGGCGTGAAAATGGCGACGGTCGCGACGGCCGCCCCGGCCAGCCCGCCGATGTGATATCCTACGAACGTCGCGGTGATGACGATCGGGCCGGGCGTAACCTGCCCCAACGCGATGCCGTCCATGAACGTCTTTTGGTCAAGCCAGCCGCGGACATCGACTATTTCGTGCAGCATCAGCGGAACCGAGGCGAAGCCGCCGCCGAAGGCGAACAGGTCGATCTTCATCATGATGAGCGACAGGCTGAAGAGTTTTTTATCCATAAAAAAAAGGGCGGCCGTGCCCGCCGCTGCAATCGCGACAATCATTGCAAGCCGCCATCGCAGATGTCTTATGGAACCACCCGTCGGGTTCGGCCGGTCCGGTTTTGGTGAATCGGCGGCGAGATACAGCAGCATGCCTGTTGCCGCCGAGCCGGCGATTACCGCGATGGGACTGATGTGCAGGAACAGCAACACTGCCGCCGCCGCAGTCAGGATCAAATCCCGCCAGTTCCGGACCGATTGAATGCCGAAACTCAGGGCGGCGTTTGCGATGATGGCGATTATGATGATGTTCAGACCCTTGAACGCCGACAGCACCGGCGTGAGGCCCCGTCCGGCCTGATAGGCCGCCGACAGGGCGATCATCAAAGCGAAGGCCGGCAAGACGAAACCGGCGAAAGCCGCCAGCGCCCCGGCCGGTCCCGCCGCGCGAAGCCCGACGTAGGCGGCAGTCTGCATCGCCGTGGCGCCGGGGATTGACTGGCAAAGAGCGGCCCCGTCCTCGAAAACTTCCCGCGTCAGCCACTGTTTCTTTCTGACGGCCAGGTCGCGGATGTACGCCACCATCGCAGGCCCGCCGAACGCCGTCAGGCCGAGTCGAAGGAACGCCAGGAAAAGCCGGCCGGCCGTCGCCTTTTCGGGCGGCTGTCCCTGTGACGGATCGGCTGATGATTCCGTGGCGGTCATATGCGGTTTGCTCTTTTTCGCCCGGCAGGTTTTGGGCCGGACTGGGGCGGCTGGACGGAAAAAGTCCGGCTTTTCCTTCCGGTTATTTCGATGTCGATCCGCCATCGGCGATTTGGCAGAACATCGGCGGCCCGGTCGGCCCACTCGACCAGCACGATTCCCTGGCCTAGCATTTCGTCGAGTCCAAGGTCGGCCAGTTCCGCCCGCGGGTAGCTCATGCGGTACAAATCCAGATGAAAGACCGGCATGCGGCCGGGATATTCCTGCACCAGCACGAAGGTCGGGCTGGAGACCATCCTTTGATCTGCCAACCCCAGGCCCGATGCGATGCCGCGAACCAGCGCCGTCTTGCCCGCCCCCAGCGCGCCGACCAGCCCGACGCAATCGCCGATGGCGAGCCTGGCGGCGAGTTTCCGCCCCAGCCTCAGCGTCCCGGCAAGGCTGCTTGTGCGATATTTTTCAGGCGGCATGATCTATGTTTGATGATCCCAGCCGACGGGTTTGAGTTCTTCTTTCTTGCCGTCGGGTTGGACCATGGCGATGCCCTTGCCCTCGACGATATTGCCGATGCAGGATATTTTCACGGACAACGGCTGGGATTTTAAAAGTTCCTCGGCGTGCGAGGCCGGCAGAGTGAACAGCAGTTCGTAATCCTCGCCGTTGTTCAGCGCGGCGTTCAGTGCCGCGCCCGGCGCCTTGTCGGCCTTTGCCTCGCGATGGATCGGAATGTGGTCGGCGATGATTTCAGCGCCCATTCCCGACGCCTTGCAGATGTGTTCCATGTCCCACGCCAGTCCGTCGGACACGTCGATCATCGAGTGCAGTTCGTGCCGGCAGGCAAGGATTCTCGCCTCGTTGATCCGCGGCAGAAAGTTGATGTGGCGTTTGCTCTTCCATGCCCCGCCGAAGTTGCCGGTTACGCAGATCGCGTCGCCGGGCTTTGCGCCGCTTCGCAGGACGGGCTTGATTCCCGCCGGCCTGGCGAAGACCGTAACGCTCAGGGCCAACGGGCCGGACCAGGCGCCGATGTCGCCCCCGACCATCGGACAGTGGAACGGGTCTGCCGCCGTCCGCATGCCGCGGAACAGCGCCTCGGCGTCCTGGCGGCTCAACCCCTTGGGCATCGCGACGGTCGAGACCGCCCCGATCGGCAGGGCCGCCATGGCCGCCACGTCCGAAAGGTTCCGCGACATGGCCTTTCTGCCGGCCGCCTCGGGCCCGTGCTCCGTGAGAATGAAATGCACGCCGTCAAGCACCTGGTCGGCGGTTACAAGCAGTTTTTCGCTGCCGCACATGACCATGGCCGTGTCGTCGCCGGGTCCCAGCGGAACGGTGGCCGGGTCCAGTTTGCTGTGCGTGCATATCCAGTCGATAAGCTCTGATTCCTTGACGCTCATTCAAGTTCCTTTTTCCAGTATGCCAGTTGTTTATTCAGTTGTGCCAGGCCTGCCGATCCTTCCGGCCTGTATCGCCGGACCACGTTGGCCGCCCCGAGATAACGCCGCACGTCGGACTCGAACTTTTCACAGGCGGCCTTGAGGGCGGGCAGGGGCAGTTCGGCCAGATGCTTGCCGTTGGCCTGGGCCGCGGAAACCAGCCGCCCGACGATCTGGTGGGCCTTGCGGAACGGCACGCCCTTGCCTACCAGGTACTCGGCCATGCTGGTGGCGTCCAGGAATCCGGCGTTGATGTCCGACTCGATCCGCTGCCTGTTGAATTTGGCCGTCGCGACTATTCCGCGGGCGACGACGAGGGCCTGATGAACCGCCGCAACTGCCGGCATGACGAACCTCTTGTCGTCCTGCATGTCGCGATTGTACGCCAGCGGCAGGCCCTTGAGCAGGGCGAGCAGACCGGCCAGGCTGCCTATGGCGCCGGCGCCCTTGGCCCGGATCAGTTCGAGCGTGTCGGCGTTTTTCTTCTGCGGCATCATACTGCTGGAGGTGCAGTACGCGTCGGAAAGCTCCACGAAGCCGAACTCGTTGCTGGACTGGATTATCCAATCCTCGGCCCAGCGCGACAGGTGGACGGCGATCATCGCGCAGCAGTAGCACAGGTCGGCAAGGAAGTCGCGGTCGCTCGTGGCGTCGATGCTGTTCCGCGTTATGCCGTCGAAGCCGAGCAGTTGAGCCGTCATCCGCCTGTCCAGGGGCAGGCTCGTGCCGGCCACCGCGCCGCTGCCCAGCGGGCAGACGTTCAGGCGTTTGAGCGTCCCGGCCAGGCGGCAATGGTCGCGGTCGAGCATCTCGACGTAAGCAAGCAGGGCGTGGCCGGCGAGTATCGGCTGGGCACGCTGCATGTGCGTGTATGCCGGCATGACCAGCCGGCCCTGATGACGGGCGACATCGACCAGCGCTCGCTGAAGGTCTCTGACCGCCTGGCTTAATACATGGATGGAATGTCTGGCCCAGAGTCGCAGGTCGGTGGCGGCCTGGTCGTTGCGGCTGCGGCCGGTGTGAAGCTTCATGCCCGCCTGACCGGTGCGGTCGATCAGGGTCTTCTCGATGACCATATGAATATCTTCCAGTTCGATCGGCATTGCCAGCGTGCCGGCGTCCATGTCGCGGGCGATGGACATCAGGCCTTTGTTGATCTTGCGGAATTCGCCGGCCGTCAGCAGCCCGACCTCTTTGAGCATCCGGGCGTGGGCCAGCGAGCCGGCTATGTCGTACTGCCACAGCGAACTGTCCACGTCGAGACTGGACAGAAAAGCCGCCGTGATCTGATCGGCGTCCATCGTGAGCCTTGCCTGCCAGCTTTTCACCCCGCCTGCTGGCCGCTTCTTCTTTGACTTGGGCATCATTTTCTCCGTGAAGGTTGTCTTATGGATGAATGTTAAACTCTTTGGCCGCACTGTCAACGACTGAAACTGCTTCCGGGAACTTGTTTGCCGGTTGTTGGAATGCGTGCTATTCTTGCCTGGCGACAATTGCCAGACAATACGCGGGAGACTGTTCGTTTATGGATCAGCGAAAGACTGTTGAATTGCAGCGGCGGTGGTGGAAACGGCAGAATACCGAGGTATTGGCTGGGCATTATTGTCCGGTCAAAACGTCATTCGGCGGTTTGGACCTGGACATTCCGCCGAAGGACATCGGGCAGCGTAAGCGGGCCAATGCGCAGGCCCTGCTTGAGGCGGCGGAAAAAACAGGCAGCGACGTTCTTGTGGCAGAGGGGGTCAATTTCTCCGTCGCGATGGTCCCCGCCGTCGCCGGGGCCGGGTTCGCGCACGACGAGCATACTTCCTGGTCGATACCCGTCGCCCAGTGCATCGCCGACGTGAAGGTTAACAAATTCGATCGCGGCAATCCGATGTGGGTCCAGTACGAGCGGCGGCTGGAAGAACTCCTTAAACATTGGGGGTGGGACTCGTATCTGCCGTCGCTGGCGGATTACCTGGGGCCGATGGACATCCTGGCCGGCATGCTCGGGCCGGAGAACCTGTCGATAGCGTTGATGGAAGAGCCTGACGAGGTCCGCAGGCGGGCGATGGACGCCGCCGATTTTCTGCGGGAGATGATCGCATATGAAGTTAGCCTGCACCGCAGCGCAGGGATGACCGAGGGTGTAACTAACTGTTTTGGAATCTGGTTGGAAGACAGCGGCGTGCTGGGGTCCGAGGATTTTTCGGCCCTGGTCGGCCTGGGGCATTTTCGCGAATTTTTCGTCGAACCGCTCTCGCGGGTCTACGAGAGCCTCGACTCATGCTTTCTGCACATGCATTCTGCGGCGATACAATGCCTGCCGGGCATTCTTGAAGTCAGCAATCTGGGCGGAATAGAACTGGGGAACGACCCCGGCGGACCCGACCTGGATAAGCGTATCGCCGCGGGGCGGATGATCCAGCAGGCGGGCAAGCCGCTCCAGATGGGCAGTTGGAATATCCCGCTGTCAATGGCCGACATGGAGCGAATCGTCAAAAGTCTCGATCCGCGCGGCCTGCTTATCCGGTTTCAGGCGAAGTCCCAAGAAGAGGCCCGAGACCTCTACCAGGCCGTCAAGCAGTGGGGCGGGTCGGCCGGCCAAGTCACTCGGGACTGAATATTTTATTAGTGAAGAAACTTCAGAGTCAGTTTGACGGGGTTGTGGCGGAGGTTGTCGCCGGGGCCGTGGCGGCCTGCAACTTTACGACCTCTACGTCTTTCTCTGTCACGCCCTTCCTGATCGGTATGAACAAAAGCCGCGGCGGACTGTAGGAAATTGACATGATGAAGTGTGAGCTATCAGGCGAGATGTTGAACTGATCGATATCGCTAAAAGTTGTTTGGAGCGGATACTTCAGTATGATTTCCTTATTGCATTTGTCGTTTTTTTCTTCTTTGCTGTATCTGACCAGCAGTATCGTTTTCTCATCGTGCTGGTTTGACCATTCCAGAAACCAGACCTCTGTACTTTTGACCAGCGGATGGCCCTTAAGCCCACAAACTGTATTTCCGCCCCACAGGAATTTCCCGGTTCCCACGTCGAACAGGCCGAACATGTAATAAGATTGATCGCCGGATGCGAAAAGTAGTGTCTTGTCGTCATCGCTCAGGCGGGCGTAACCGGCGAAACCTCTGCCTCGCTCATATTTCAGTTTTTTACCCTCTTCGCCGGCTATGGCCACAACCTTTTTGCCTTCCTGGTTGTAGAGATCGATTTGCTGAATCTCGTAACTCTGATTCTCGTATTTGCTTTTGATTTTTTTTGTCTCAAGTGTGATCCACCAGAAACGTCCGGCCGGGATGACTTTGTTAAGCTCAACTGTGGTTAGTTTCGATAGATCGGGCAATGACAGCACGTCGTAAGATAACTTATCTGTGGAATTCCAGGATGCAGTGGAGTCTGTTGAAAGGAAAACGCACTTTTTGCCCTCATAAGCCCCCGCACTCGCGTATTTCAGGCAATCCTCCTTGTGATAAAAGTAATGTCCCTCTTTCTGGTAGGGCCGAATACTTATTTTCTCCATCGTGTTTCTAAGTCTCATCTGCTGTTCATGGCTTGTGGATTTTTCCAACGCTTCATTCAATAATACGATCTGATGCGAAGGCAGTTTTATCAGCGACGTCATGGCTTGGTCGCGGATTTTACGGTCGTCTGCGTCAAGATCGGCGATCAGACGGGTAATCCTGTCGGCAGGCTGGCTTGCGGGCTCGTTTATATCGAATTGTTTCCATATAAAGCTGGAACCGGTCTGACCGGACAGCCAAACCTGGTCGCCGAATGTTCTGATGTGTTTTAGTTGGAAGTCATCCGGCGCAGGGTGAGAGGCGGCAGTTTTGGTTTTGACGTCGTAGGTCCATAAAACGATTTTGTTATCGTTGCCTTTGATACAAGCGACGATTGTTTTGCCGTCATTGACGTAGGCGGGCATGTCGTCTGGCAGGCATCCGCCGAAGAAAAAAGCCAGAAAAACTCCACCGTACCAGGCCGCAAGCATCTTTCTCGCTTGAGTCATTATCTGTCCTCGCGATGCTCCGATTATATCGGATGCCCCGATCAAATTGAAACAAAATCGATGGAAGGCTGGGGCCGGGACGTTCAGTTTCAGTCGGGAAGATCGGCCAGAGTCGTGAATTTGGCTTGGTGGCATGTTCGTTCTTGTGCGAAGAGGTAAAAATCCTGCTTCGCCAAGGCTTCGCAGGACAAGCGGGTGCCACATTGCTCACATCTGTTTATCTCGGCGTAGTGCCCGTCTTCGCCAAAGGTTTCACCGGGGCGAGCCAGCGAAGCCGGATTGTGAGCATGTGTTTTTTTTAACCTACAAAGATCGGTCAACGCGGCCAAAATGGCCGCGGCACACGCGGGCGACCCTGCTTCGCCAAGGCTTCGCAGGGCAGAACGCCCACGCCACAAAAAAAGAACACGGCCGCAAACAGATGCGACCGATGGCACCCGGCCTGGAGTTTCAGTTTCAGTCGGGAAGATCGGCCAGAGCCGCGAATTTGCCCTTGCGGATCTGTTCGCGGCCCGTCATTTATCCGGCTTGAACTTGCCGAGTTCCTTGGGCCTGATGTCGAAGGTCTTGCCGAACGTGACGATCCACTGCTTGAGCGAGCCGGTCGAGGCGTGCCATGCGTAGAGAGTTATGATTATATCGCCCTGTTTTTTGAAGACCGTGGGCGCCGCGATGCGCGATTTTCTCGCCTCGGGGGGCATGCCCTTGATGCCGGCCAGGTCTTCCTGTTTGGTCAGCAGAATCCAGCCGGACTCGTTAAGCGGGTCCGTCAGGTGCACGCACAGCGAGGCGAACTGGATCGCCTGCTCGTCGGTCCAGCCGGCTGCGTCTTCGTCGCGGAGAACTTCCTTCAACTGCTCGGCCTTGAATGGGAAGATCGCGCCGCCGTCGCGACGGACGCAGACAAACTGCCGCGGCTTGGCGGAATCGGACGGGCTGTACGTCCGCACAATCGCCGACTTCATCGGGTTGGGCACGTCGATTTTGCCCAAGACCTCGCATTCGGCCGCGGGCGGGGCGAGCTTAAGCTCTCCGGTTTCGCCGGACTTGTCCTTGACGGTTTTCGCCGCCAGTTCGTCAAGCTCGCTGTCCGAGAGTTTTTTCTCCTGCCCCGTTGCGACCGTCAGCTCCGACGAGGAGCATATCACGTCTTTCGTCCATGAGTCGAAATACCCCTTGGTCATCTTTCCCTTGTCGCGGACGATGTCCAGCTTGATCTTGCCGGCGTCGCCGAGGGTTACCGGGATAAGGACGAGCTGCTCGACCTTTTTGGGTTTCTGCCCGCCGGTCGGCTGCTCGAACCGGAAAACGATCTCGATGGCGGCAGGCGACTGGTTGATGGCGGTTATCACAATGTCGGCCACGTCGAAAGGCCGGGCGTGAAAGACCAGCAGGACCTTGTCGTCCCTGGCGAACTGTCTGGCCGGCTGCTGGCCCTTGACGATGTAATCCCTGGCGGCCTTGACGGCGTCCTCGGGCGAACCCTTGACGGCAAAGACCTCCATCGGCTTGAAGCCCTTGAATGACAAGGCTCTTCGCAACTCGGCCAGGGCCTTGCCCTCGTCGGTCTTCGGCTCGATCGTCAGCGTGCCGGTCCCGGCCATCTCGTTGAGGGCCAGTATCTGCGAGATTTCTATCTGCTTGTACGACTCCGCCGAGGCGGGCTGGTTTGCCGGCTGGTCGGCCTGCTGGGTTGTGGGCGCCTCGGCCGGCTCGTCGGCCGGCAACGGCGCATGGATGGCGAAAAAGGTTATCAGAATCCCGGCCGCCGCGATTGCATATCGGTTGAGATGGATCATGTCTGACTCGCTCCTTTCCCGGAAAGGCGATATCAGGCATCATACACTGCCGGAATTCGCAATGCTATTTGATGTTTGGTCCGGGTATATTACGCGGCCGGTTTTACGGTAGCAGGCCGCGGGCGAGAATGCCTTCCACAACCCGCAGGACTGCGATGTCGATGGCCGCCCAGCGCATCGGGCTTTTCTTCTGCTGTGCCCGTTCGTAAACGTCGCTGAAGGTCTTGCGCATCCGCTCGGTCAGCCGGGCCTCGACCTCGGAATATGTCATCTGCTCGCGCTGCATCTCCTGGGTGTATTCCAGGTACGACACGAACACGCCGCCGGCGTTGCACAGGATGTCGGGGATAACGAAGATGTCGCGTTCCTGGAGGATTTCGTCAGCCGCCGGCGTTACCGGCGCGTTGGCGCCCTCGGCGATCATTCGGGCCTGGATGCGGCCGGCGTTGGCCTCGGTTATCGAAGACCCTCCCGCGGCCGGCACCAGCACGTCGCAGGGAACCTCCATCACCGAGTCGCGAGGCACGTCGCGGCCGCCCGCGAAACCCTTCACGCCGCCGCTCGCCCGGACGTGCTCCTGCAATTTCGCGATGTCCAGCCCCTTTTCCTTGACCGTCCCGCCGGTAATGTCCGAAACCGCCGTTACGGCCGCCCCGGTTTTTACGATTCTCGCGGCCGCCACGCCGCCCACGTTGCCGAACCCCTGAACCGCCACGCGAAGGTCGGCCAACTTCAGCTTCAGCCGCTCGCACGCCGCGGCGATCGTGTGAACCACGCCCTGTCCCGTCGATTCGCGCCGCCCGATTATGCCGCCAAGCACCACCGGCTTGCCCGTTACGAAGCAGCCGTCGGTGATGCTCGTGCCGCCGGAGTACGAGATGCAGTCGCGGATGTGACCCATGTCGGCCTCGTTGGTCCCCATGTCGGGCGCGGGAACGTAAATCTCGGGTCCGATGTGCCGGCGGACGGCCCGCGTGAACGCACGGATGATGATCTCCTTGTCGTGCGGGGTTATCGCGGCAGGATCGCAGCAGATGCCCGACTTGCCCCCGCCGAACGGCACGCCCACCAGGGCCGTCTTCCACGTCATCTCCATGGACAGGCCGGTGATCTCGTCCAGCGTTACCCCAGGCGTCATGCGTATGCCGCCCTTGGCCGGGCCCAGCGTGTCATTGTGGCGCACCACAAACGCCGGGATATGAACGAACTTGCCGTCTGAAAGGAACGGATGGAGAGCCACGACGATCTTTTCTCTCGGCTCCAGAATTCGCGTCAGCATCCGCTCGTCCAGCCCCAGCCGCTGCGCCGACTGCCGCACGTTCCACACCGCCGTCTGAAGTATGCCGTTGGATTGCTTCTTGCTCATGGCTTGCCTTTCTCAGAGGATGACTTTTCAACTTGAAAATATACCCGCCCGCAGCCGCCTTAACAAGAATTTCCCCGCCGCCCGCATGTTCCGCGATCTTTCCGGCCTTATGTTTGATTTGCCAATTCTGCGGCCGGCACGGTATATTGGCATATGAGAAAAGGACGTTGAGGAAAGAGTTCATGAAACTGTCAAAATCAGCGAGCAGCCTCTACGACGAGATAACCCGGTTGCCGGTCATCGACGCGCACGAACACCTGCCGCCCGAATCCGTCTACACCGGATATGGGTATTCCGGCGTCAATCTCTTCTCAAATTACCTGCGTTTTGACCTGCAATCCGCGGGCATGCCCGCGGCGGACATGGCCAGGGTCGTGTGCAATCGCCAGACCGGTTTTACCGGCGACGGGTCCGTCGATTCCTGGTGGCCATTAACACTACAACGAAACTTCCTCTGGCATGATGCAGCATCGCAGCTTATACAACTTGACGCCAAGTCTGCGTAACCGCCTGAGTTTGGCTTTCACGTGGGACTGCCGTGCGCGCCGATTGCGGTTCTGCGTCTCGGT
>JACRIL010000103.1 GCA_016235825.1 Planctomycetota bacterium | reverse complement strand
GCATCTTGCCCGTGTGTTCCACGACCGTCTCGGTCGTGGTATTTGTTGTTTTTTCAGGCCTTCCAGGGGCGAGACGCCCCTGGGACACACGGACGAGACGTCCGTGCCACGAAAGATGAGGCTTTTTCAACGGGCTGCTACGGAGCTAAAAGCAGATGAAATGTGAAGGGCGTGCAACTCGTTGCATGCGGAAATGTCGTCGCGCACAAGTTGCGCGACCTACATTCCTTTCGCGCGGCGCCACAACATCCTACTGCTCCTTCAATTCGTAGAATCCATGGCCGATGTCGCGGAGTTTGCCCTGTCGGGCGAGTTCCTGCCAGACGGATTCAGGCCACTCGTCGGGCGGGATTATGCCGGCCAGTTGCGAGTGCGATCCCGATGACAGCGGGCCGTGGCCGAGCCTTGATTCATCGTCCAGCCGTGTGAGCGTCAGCCGCTTGCGGAAGGCCCGCAGTGCCCGCCTGCATGTCTCGTCGTCCGGGACGTCGGCAGGCGGCGGAGAGATCGCCGCGACCGGGGCGCGAAGCTGGGCGATCAATTCGGCCAGTTTCGCCGCGTCGCGCATCCCCACCACGTGCGTAACGCCGGCGGCCGGCAGGTCGGTGGTCTGAAGCAATCTGTACGCCTGTTTCCACTCGGCCGAGGCCCGGCGCGGATCGCCATAGCCTTTGATGGCGGCCACCAATTCATCAAGTTTAGTCAGGGTTGCCGGATCGCATGTCATCCGCGGGCCTCCTTCGCCGAGTGTTTTCGGAACAGTCGCATGCCCTCGATGCCGTTGTAGGTCATCAGTAGTGCGCCGTCGAATGCGAACCGGTCAAAGAGACGCTCGATAACTCGCTGCTCCCCCGGCCAGGGGTAGGCGAAGATCACGTCGAAGTCGTCGATCTGGCGTTCCATCTGGCCGTAAGGGTCGTCCCCGCCGACGGCCAGCCATTCAAACTCGCTGACCTCCTCGGCGATCTTCTGCCCGCCGTGGGGGACCAGATTGCCCTGGTAAATTGGGGCCTTCAGGTTGTAGTTGCCGGCCAATCGGGTCGAGAGTTCCACCAGGTCGGGCTCGAACTCGATGCCGCAGGCGTCGAAGCCGACCATCGCGGCCAGGCAGGTTACCGCGCCGGCGCCGCTGCCCCATTCGCAGAAGAGCGGCCCGGCCGCCAGGTGTGAGTCGGCCACGTGGCGAAGGGCGCCGTAGACGAGCGAAAAATCGCTGGGAACGAAGGAATGGATCGGCTCATCCAGGCGGGATTCGATGAAGGAATCGATCCGCGACCGTGCGTCGACGATAAACCGCTCCACCTCCGGCGGGACAGGCGGCAGGACGTCAGGCAGATTCACTCGGACCAGCGGCACAAAACGATCTTACCATAAAGCCGCGCATACGGCCATCTCTCTGGCTGCGAATGTTTCGATGGCTGCGCACCCGGCTGGTTCACCGGCGGTCGCAGGTGGCGAAGGCGTTGCGTAGCGCCTGGATGGGATCGGCCTTGGGCTTGAACTCGTGGCCGACGAAATATTCGTATCCGGAATCGGCGATGGCCTGGCAGATTCCGGCGTAGTTGAGTTCCTGGGTATCGTCCATGTCGTTTCGGCCGGGATTGCCGGCGGTGTGGAAATGCCCGATCCATCGGATGTTTTCACGAATGGTGCGGATCACGTCGCCCTCCATGATCTGCATGTGGTAGATGTCATAGAGCAGCTTGACCCGCGGGCTGTTCACCCGCCGGCAGACTTCCAGGCCCCATGCCGAGTGGTCGGCCTGGTAGCCGGGATGGTCCACCTTTGAATTCAGCAGTTCCAGGTTAAGGTTGACGCCCATTTTTTCGGCGTAGGGAGCGGACCGCTTCAGACCCGCGACGACGGCGTCGATGGCATCGTTCTCGTCCAGGCCGGCCCGCCGGTTGCCGCTGAAGCAGATCAGCCCGGCGATTTTCAGCCTGGCCGCAAGGTCGATCGAGGCCGCAAGTTCGCTCTCGATGCGGTCGTGGCTGGCGCGGTTGTTCAGGCCGTCGGCCAGGTCCTTGTGCCCGCAGATGCTCGCGACGGCCAGGCCGTTCTGCTTCGCGGCGGCGGCAAATTCCTCAAAACTCTCGTCGCGGAACCACGTCTCGACCGCGATGTACCCTATTTCCGCCGCGGATCGGAAAAGCCGGTCAAGACTCATGCCGTCCGTCTGGTATAGCGGCTGGCAGAAGGATTGCCTTATTCGCATGGTCTCAGCCTTTCGCGCGGCGATGCATCTGCTCGAAGGTAAGGGTCCCCAGAGCCTGCTCCTTGACATACCTGAACGTGATGTCGAGCATTTCCATCTTCGGGTCGAACTTCATCAGGCTCCACGGGTGCCAGATCAGCGATACGTAGCCGGCTTTTTCGCGGATCGCCAGGTCGATGAAGAATTTGTTATTGACCTGGAATTCCTCCCGCGGGGTCTTGACGAAGCCGTCCGGCACGGCCTGGGGAAACAGCGGCGGGAATGCGAGCATCCTTTTGGGCGTGGGCCATTTCGTGGTGCCCTTCAGGACGTTATCGTGCCAGCCGTGGCAGGGATATTCGGTCAGGTTGGGGTAGCCGTCCTGCGCGTATGTGAACGCTTGGTTGAGCGGGGCCGGCAGCGTGAAATCGGGGCCCCAGGCCTGGCTGCTGACATACTCGTAGCCGGCTTCGCTGACGAGCTTGAGCACGTCGGGAGCGCCTTTCAGGCCGTCCTCGAAGCTGCATCCGGGCCTCAGCCCGATGCACTTGCGGCCCGGAAACGTCTTTTCCACTTCCTCTTTGCCGCGGAATATTTCCTCTCGCAGGTCGGCCGGGCCGATCTGTTTGCCGCAGAACGGATTGTCGCGGAGCATCCTGTGCGAATACGTGTGCGAGGCGATCTCGAAAAGCTCGTCGTCCAGCAGCCGGCGATATTCGTCGGGGTCGGCCTGAAGCATCTTGCCGACGATGAAAAACGTGGCCGGCATCCGGTGCCGCTTGTGCATCTCGACGATGGCCCGGCAGGCATCGAGACATTTGGGCGCCTCCGTGTCGTACGCGGCGATATAAAAAGTCATGCTTGTTCTCCGATCTTCGTGCAGTATACCGAGAGAACCTTGTTGATGCCTGCTGCAACCGCATCGCAGTCGGCCGGCGACCACCACTGATCCAACCCGGTGATCAGAGAGCGATCGTACAGGTCGGAGGCAACGGGGCACAGTTCGGCCCGGCAGCGGTCGGCGAACTTGCCGAAAAGCGGGAACATGTCGCGAAACACGTGAAAGTCGGGATGCGCGCCGGCGCCGCGATACGACGTGTCGATCCCCTCTGCGGTCAGGGCCTTGGCGATCTTGCGGCCGAGTTCGTCGGTGGCGGGGAAATACCGCATCATATAGCCGATGTCGCCCCGCGGATCGTTGCTCTTCTGCCAGGTGATCTCGGCGTAGTTGCCCAACTGCGGCTTGATCCTCCGCCAGACCGCCCGGTTCCGATCCACGACGCCCGCGAGCTTGCGGAGCTGGATGACGTTGATCGACGACTCCAGTTCCGACATCCTGTAGTTGCCGCCGATAAACAGTTCGCCAGGGTAGCGTTCCGGGGCGCATCGCGACGGCCGCCAAAGCCCGCCCGATTCGGCGGCCTGGCAGATGCGGTCGAAGAGCCGGTCGTCGTTTGTTATCACCATTCCGCCCTCGCCGCCGCCGATGATCTTGTAGGACGATATGCTGAAGCACCCGATGTCGCCGATCGTGCCGACGAATCGGCCCCTGTAAGTCGCCCCGGGCGACTGGGCGCAGTCTTCGATCACCTTTATTCCGTGTTTTCGGGCGACGGCCATGACCGGGTCCATGTCGCACACCACGCCCCAGTGATGCGTCGGAATGACCGCTATGGTCCGAGGCGTGATGAGGGCCTCGATTTTGGATGGGTCTATCTGGAGCGACTCGTCCACGTCGCAGAACACGGGCGTTGCGCCCGCAAGTGCGACGGCCATGCTGGTTGCCATGAAACCCATCCCCGGGCAGATGACCTCCCTGCCGGGGCCGGCCCCGATGGCCAGCATCGTCGAGTGCAGCGCGCCGGTGCCGTTGCTGACGGCCAGGGCGTGCCTGACGCCGAACTTATCTTTGGCAAGGGCCTCGAACTGCTCGCCCATGGAAGGTTTTGCGCTGCCCCAGTATCGGCCAAGGTGAGGACCGCGTTCGGGCAAGTCGCCGTCGCTGACCGCAGAGGCGAGCCGCTGCAAGGCCTCGGGCGAAAAACCGAACCGCCGTGCTATTGAGAGAAACTCCTCGACGCCGACCTTGGGCTGCGCCTTGCCGCTCATTTTCGCGAAGGCCTTCGCCCCGCCGTCAACCGCCAAACCTGATGTGGTTATCATGAGTTTTCCTTTCAGTATCTGCTTTATAATGGTAGATTGCGGCGCCGGTTTAAGGAATGCCGGAAACTGCCGATTGCATAACAATTCCTGCAAGGGGACAGGTTCAGATGGGACTTGGCGGAACAATTGAGCCTCGCCGGCAGACGGTCGACGTCCGGCTTCTGCGGGCCTATACGGGCATTACCCGCTTTCCGGCCGACGAGTGGAACAATTGCAGGTTCGATTCGTGGGTCGTGGACATCATAAACACCGGCAGGCAGCGGCAGCGGATCGGCGGCGGCAGGGCGTTCGCGCGGCTCAGCGGCGTGGCTGCCCTCTACGCACCCGGGCGGGACTTTCACGAATGGCGGACCGCAGATGGCTGGGTGGATGAATCGTATATCGTTTTTGACGCCGGCGGGGCGACGGCGGCCCTGCTGCGAAAGCTCTCCGGCCCGGCCGGCTGGCGCCACTTCCGCGACCGCGACCGGCTCATCGCCGACCGGCTGAAAAAAATTGCCGAACTGGCCTTCTGCCGGCGGATTGGCTATCACCTGGCCGCGCACGGGCTGATGGCCGAGCTGCTGGGCATCCTGGCCGATTCGCACCCGGTTTCGGGCCGCATGCGCGCCCTTAACCATGAAACCGCCCCCGGCATCGCCGGAGAGGTTGAGCGGTACATCCGCCAGCACATCGCCCGGCCGATCCGCGTGGCCGACCTGGCGGCGCACGTGAAGATGAGCCTGTCCGCCTTCGCGCACGCCTATCCGCCCCTGGCCGGCGAGCCGCCTTACCGCACCGTGCAGCGGCTCAAGGTCGAGGCGGCAAAACGTCTGATGCTCCAGGACGGCCTGAGCGTCAAACAATGCGCCGCCAGGCTGGGGATTCCATGCGAATTCCATCTCTCGCGGCTTTTCAAACGCCTCGAAGGCCTGGCGCCGAAAAACTACATCGAGGCGCTGTTGCGGAAAAAATAAGGGACCGCGGCCATTTTTTACGGGCGACCTGACGAAACGGGCGGTTTTCCACGGCAATTTGTATAATAAAAGAAAACCGCATGTTACCTTTTGTAAAAATCGGTCAAATACTGTATATGATAGGCTTTTCGGAAAATCTCCAAGAGGCGCCACTTTGGAACCCGCTTTCACAGGCGATGTGGAATACGCCGACAGGGGCGAATTCGAGCAGACGTATCTGCGGAATTATTCCCTCGTTTTCGGTTATCTTCGTGCCAGGCTGCTGGACGGCGCCTGGGCCGAGGACCTTTCCCAGGAAGTCTTCCTGCGGGCGTACAACGCTTACGACCGTTTTGATGCGACCCGCGAAAGCTCCAGATGGCTGTTGGGGATAGCCCGCAACGTGCTGCGGGAACATATCCGGAAGCTGAAAAGGCGCAAAGAAATAACATGGGCTGAACTGATTCTGGAACTGGAAGACACCCTTGAGGAAGAGGGCGTGGACGAGGAGATGATGCGGATGACGAACATCTGCCTGTCCCGCGTGGGCAGTTCCGGCCAGCAGGCGATCGAGATGCATTATCGTCAGGGCTTGAAAATGGAACAGATAGCGCACAGGCTTCACAAGACGACCGGGGCGGTCAAAGTGCTGATGGTGCGGGTCAGACAGGCCCTTCGGCGATGCCTGGAGTCGCAAACCGGAGGCGGGGCTCCATGACGGAACAGGAACTGATAGAACTGCTGGAGACCCATTTCCCCGACGAACTGACGGGCGACATCATCAACCGGCTGAAAACGCTCCTGCGGACGTCGCCGCGGATGAGGCAGGCCATACTGGCGACTCTCAAGCTGGAGCAGGCGCTGTCGGCAAAATACTCGCGCGGCGGGCATTTTCGGGTGTTCATGCGCAAGGTCCAGGTCGTGGCCGCCGCCCAGAGGCGGGCCAACAGGATAAAGACGGCGATAGTTCTGGCGGCCGTGATATTGGTCGTGGTCGGCGGCGCCCTGACCGCATGGCTGACCTGGGGACGCGGCGCCGGCGGCCAGAGCAACGTCAATTCCGGCAACGGGGGCATTGCCTCAAACTCCGGCGGCCCGGCCGGACCGGGACAGCAGACCGCGGCGCCCGGCAGCCGGCCTTCGGGGGGCGACGAACCACGACAGGGCGGGGAATATAATCCGACGAATCGGCAGGCCGCCGCGGCGCCATGGCGATTCTTCGATTACCCGCTTGTGATGGAAGAAAGAGGCTGGCGAGGAACGATCGACCAGTTGATAAAGCCTGTCTCAGGCCCGCCCCTGGTTTTTCCCGAAAGGTCAGACCTGATTCCAGCCGACGGCAAATATAAATTCCTGATCCTTCCCGGCCCGGAAAAGATGCTTCGGCTCGGCATAAGAGAATCCGGCTGGAAGATCAATATTTTCAGCGACAAGGAGGCCGTTCAGATCAGGACGCTTCCCAACGACGACTCGCTTTACGGCTATCTTGCCGAACGCGGGCCTGAAAATGCCGCCGTCAATTGCAGGGCGTTCTCCTTTGACTGGTCCCTTCGCGGGCGCATGAATTATTCCCCGCTGGACGTGCAATATCACAAGGGGAAAATAACGGTATCCAGCGGCGGAATTCCGCTGATGTCGCTGCCGCTTTCCAGGCCGCCGACGGACATGTATTTTGAGGGCAAGACGCGATTTTATTTCATGGATGCCAGGCTGGCGGCACCGCCTTCCGACGACGCCGCGATGCAGATCGAGCCGGCCAGGAACGACACGCCGGACAAGTTCGCCTGGAAGCTCGAACCGCCTGACGGCTGGAATTATGTCAAGGGCAAGGACGGTTGCGTGGAGATATCGGCTGGGCCCAAAGACGTTACCCGCATAGCCATCATGGACTACCAGCCGGCCCCCGGTGACGACATCATCTTCCGGATCGACAGCGCCGGGCCGGGCACGGGGGTGGTCGTCAGGGACCTTAACACGGGTCTTTCTTATCCGATGATGGTTTATAATTTCCAGTCCCAAAGGGTCTTTGCGGGCAACCTGAACGACTTTTCGATGGATAAAACCCGGACCAATGAAATTGCCAAGATCCTTCAGGACGGCAAAATCGTGAATGAATCGTTCTGGGTCCGCTTTCAGGTGGGTCTTTATACCCTGGCCATCCTGGTCAGCCACGACGGTGAAAACTGGTGGAGGGCGTGGTTCAGCCATATGCAGGACGAGTCGACCAGGGACAGGCTGGCGGTAGGCCTTGCCACAAAGGGCGCCGATCAAAAGCAGAAAATAAAACTCGGCCGGGTCATCATCAGAAAATATGACGCCGTGAAAAAATTGTATGACCTGTCTTTAGTGGATGTCGTCGCCGGGCTGCCGGGTTTCAAAAAAGCTAAGGACATGCCCGACGTCGAAAATGACCTGATTTCCGCAAAACCGGCCGGCGTGCCGGACTGGAAGTGGCGAAGCGCCTGCATGGCCGCCATGATGCTCAAGCCCGTCTCAAATTCCGTCAGGCATCAATGCCTGCTGGAATTGATGGGCAACTCCGTCCGGAATCACTACAGCCCCGATGAGGTTACAACCGCCATTCTGCAGATGCCCGCATGGATAGCATGGCGGAATCCGTTCGCGTCCATCGCCAATCTGTACGATGATCTCGCGCAGCGCCAAGGCCCGGACCATTACCAGAGGCTGTTTGAGTTGTGGATGGCCAATATTCCCAAAGGCGCGGGAGATCGGGAATCGATGATAACCCCGCCGCAGCTTACGCGGGAATACCTGCTTCAGCTCTGGGTAAAACAGGACTGGGACAGGCTCAGGATGGCGACTTTGCAACTGCTGTTCTTCGACGACCGGTGGATGGGCCGGGAAGAACGCAAGAGATGTTTATATTCGATGTGCTGGTGGCTCAACGCCATGGCGTGGATGAAACTGCCCGAGCAGGGCGTTACGGCCCCGACCTTTGCCGGCAGCTGGAATCCGCCGCTCCAGGTCAGCGCCTCGCGCGAAACCCTCAACGCGATCAGCGAATTTGAGACAGCCGTGCAGGCCGGGGCGGGCGAATTCGACGCGGCAATCAGAGTGCTTATCCGCCAGCCTCTCGGCGACGACCTGGTTCCCGGCGGACTGGAGGAGCAGCTTTACAGCCTTCCCGAGACGGCCGTAAGACGGATCATAGATGGTTCAGCCGATTTCCAGCAGGCGTTGAAGGGCCGGCTCGCGGGCCTGGGCCTGATAATGCTCAACAAGGCAAGGCAGGAGCAGGATATCGCCTCGATAAGGACGGTCAGCGTCCTGTTCGCCGGGACTCAGTCGGGTTCCGACGCGCTGGAATACCTCGCCGACCGCGATCTGCTGATAGGCAATTACGCGTCCGCGGCCTCATACTACAGGCAGCTCCAGTCGGACCCGGGGCGTTCGCCCGGCCAGAGCGTAACGGCCAAGCACAGGCTCGCCGCCGCCATGATGGGCGAGCAGGCCGGCAAACCTGTTACTGTCGACGTGGTCCTGCCGGGCGGAAAACTTTCAGCCCAGGAATTCGAGAGCGTCATCAGCGCCCTGGGCGCACAGCAGGGCCAGTCGCTCGGCAATCTCGTTGCCGACAGGGAAAACGCCCAGGCCCCGGCGCCGGGGCCTTGCGAGATGGATTTCAAGGTCATCGGGCAGGCCGCTCCGCCGACGGAAATTATCAAAAACGATTATCAGTCCATGGTCGGCTGGGGGTATACGGCGGCATGGGCGCCCGGCGGCGACAGGCTGTTCATTAACACCGCCGGCAGGCTCGCGGCCATCGGCCCGCAGGACGCCGGTGAATTGTGGGTTCAGCAGCAGTCGTACAAGCCTCCCCTGCAGAATTCGGGCTATAACGATTACTGCCGGCCGCTCGTTGCCGGGGATGCGATCTTCACGAGATTGCTCCGCGAAGGCCAGATGACCCTGGTCTGCGCCAATGCCGGCAGCGGAGCGTTAAAATGGCAAAGCCGGCTGGATGACGGCGTGGTCTGCGACCCGTTCGTGGTCTCGCCGTGGCTTTACGTCCTGACCAGGAAAAATGTCGTCGGAGAACTGGTGGACATCTGCCTGCACAGGATTTCGCCCAAGACCGGCGAGTCGGTGCAGGGCACGCGCGTCTTCCGCATGAGGCAGGGGAACTGGCCGCTGAGGATAGGCCAGCCGACGATCTGCGGCGACCTGATCGTCTTCCGCACCGTCGGCGCGGCCGTCTGCTGCGATATGCTCGGCAAGCCCCGCTGGGTCAGGCAGCTGCCTTTCGTCCCGCCTGACGTCTATGATGAGCAGTACCAGAATTTGGCGCCCGGACCGGTTGTTGCCGGCGAGGGCGCAATCTATTTCATCGCGTCGGGCTGCCCATATGTGATGGCGCTCGATCTGGCCACGGGCAAACTGATCTGGCAGCATCAGAACGCCGCGGCCAGGCGGATCATTGGTTTGTTCGGAAAAAAACTCGTCGTCGCCACCGCCGAGGAGATCATCGCGCTGGACATCCGCTCGGGCCAGTGCGACTGGCGGCAGGAACTGCCCGTTTACGATTCGGCTGTCATTCCCGCCGAGGGCGATTCCCTGATGCTGGTTAAACTCAGGCACGGACCGGGTAACCTGACGAATATCCTTGAGCGCAATTACGTCGCATGGATTTCCGTTTCCGACGGCAAAACACTTAAGTTGGTGAAATTGCCTGACGGACAGGTCAGCAACGCCATCAATCTCTACGTCTACAAAAAGGCCGTCTATGGCTTATGCCACGGCGCATCCAGGGAAAGCCGGGACAATAGGTTCCAGGGAAATATCTTCGTGCTGAAAAAGAAGTAATCCCCGCCGGCGAAAATGGCCCCGTCTATCAACCCGTTGAAAAAGTAGCATGGGCATCCTGGCGGGTGGCATTGCCGGTTGATTGCCAAGAGGTAAAAAACGGGTGCCACCGCTCGCATCTGTTTATCTCGGCGTAGCGTAGCGAAGCCGGATTGCGAGCATGTGCTTTTTTCTCTGATGGGCATCTGTTCTTTGAAATAAAACAACAAAATCCACGGCCGGGACGGCCGTGGAACACATGGGCGAGACGCCCGTGCCACGAAAGAAAGGCTTCATCTCGCGATCCCCCAACCCCCGATCGCTGCGAATCCGGAATCTACACCGGACAAGCCCCACTCGACTTCCATAACCGCTCATTCCGACGCTTTTGTCGTCAGGCCGGAGTTTTTTCAGGGACAATATGGCCTGAAATCTTCCAGTCGCGGCGCCGCAGTCCCGCTCGCACCACGCAGGACAGTGAAACCACCTGAAAAAAATCAACAGCCCGGCTGGCTGCCGTTTGTGGCCGGTTCCTCGGCGGAGGGAGTTTCGGCCGGCGTCGCCTTCTGTCCGGCCGGAGCCGGGTAGGCGATCCGCATGTGATGGATGCTGCAGAGGTTCTTGACGAGCGACTCCTCGATCAGATGCACCTGCCGGAGCGTCAGGTCGCAGTCTTCGAGCTGGCCGTCCTCGAGTCGCCTCTGGACCATGGCGTGAATCTGCGCCTCGATCCTGCTGAGCGTCGGTTCGGCGACGGCGCGGATAGACGATTCGCAGGCGTCGGCGAGCATGAGAACGGCGGCCTCCCTGGACCTGGGCTTGGGGCCGGGGTAGCGGAATTCGACGTCGTCGGGCGCGCGTTCGTCGGAGGCCATGCGCTTCTGTGCCTCCTGGACGTAGAAATACTGGATGAGCGTCGTGCCGTGGTGGGCGGTGATGAACTCGTGCAGTATTTCCGGCAGGCCGTACTGCCGGGCCATTTCCAGGCCGTCTTTCACGTGCCCGATGATGATCAACTGGCTCATGGCCGGCGAGAGCTTCTGGTGCTTGGATGCCATGCCGCCCTGGTTCTCGATGAAATATTCGGGCTTGTTGATCTTGCCTATGTCGTGATAGTAGGCCCCGACCCTCGCCAGCAGGCCCCGCGCGCCGACGGCCTCGGCGGCCGCCTCGCACATGGCGCCGAGCTGAAGGCTGTGGCTGTAGGTGCCGGGGGCCTCCATCGCCAGGCGCTTCAGGAGCGGCTTGCTGGCGTCGCACCATTCCAGCAGCGTCATGCTTGTGGCGACGCGGAAGACGCGTTCGATAAGAGGCAGCATCCCCCAGACGAGGAACCCCACCAGCATCGCGGCGCCTGCGCCCCAGAGGCTGTCCTGGAGGGCGAACTGCCAGGGGACGTTTCCGCACAGGCTGTTGATCCAGATTGCGCCGGCCGTTACCGCCGCGGCGCCGGCCGAGACGCCCATGAGCTTCGTCCGCGTCCGGATTTCATCCAGAGGAAAGACGCACGTCGCTACGCCGGACAGGAGTATGACCAGCATCGCAAAGTCGGCCCGCTGCTGCATGACCACCAGGGCCGAGAGCACCAGCCCCAGGTTCATCGCGAACCGCTGGTCGAAGGCTATCACAAAGATCATCGTCCCGATCAGTACCGGCAGGACGGCGCCATGCGGATTCCACCTGAGCGTGAAACAGATGATCTTGGCCGCCAGGAGCATAAGCAGGATAACCAGCACGACGATCGCCGCCTGGGCGTGGTCTTTTATCAGCCTTGGCTGGTATCGCCACGCCTGGAAACACAGAAGCAGCACGATCAAGCCCATCATTCCGCCCCTGCCGCCCATGCGGATCAGCGGCAAAGTCAGGTCGGGATGCTTTTCCATGTCCTGGATCATCTTCTGCATCCTGGCCAATGAATCCGGTTCGGCCGGCTTTTCCTGCTTCAACAGCGACTCGTATTCCTTTTTCAGAAGCGGCAGGTCCGGATATTTTTCCTGCCAGAGGAACATTTCGTGTTCTTTCTTCAGCAGGTCCAGGTCGTTCTGGCTGAGCGGTTCGAGAACCTTTTTGCCCGACTCATCCTGCCTGAGGCTTTTTGAGACGAGGATCTGGCCGGTCTTGTATGTCTGGTAACATTCATTCGGCGGGTTCTCCTCGACCTCGCGGACTTTCCGCTGCTTCTCGAGCGAAGAAGCGGCGTCGTCGTAGATGCAGGCGGGCCTGGCCTTGAGCATGCCGGCAAGATACGCCTTGAGGCTGGGCCGCAGCGATTTATCGAACTGGTTGACAAGGGCGTCGATCCAGTCGCCTATCCTGGCCTGCTCATGAAGCTTGATGATGTCCGGATTGTCGATCTTGGTCCTTGGGTCGCGGATCGGCTTGTAAACCACGTCTTTTTTTCCATCCCTGCCCGGCCTGCTGAAAGCCACGAATTCAGCCGTCGGCTGTTTCAGCAGATCGTCGGGCCGGACGATGTAACATTCCGCCATGGCTGATTTGATCCTGTCGGTCATCTCGGCAAGCTTTTTGCGCGCGCCAGGCTCGGACGCGGCCAGGGCGCGAAAGGCGTTTATCCGTTCCATGTCGTCCAGGGCGAACTGATCCAGCAGCGACTTGTCGAGATCGGCCGGACGGGTGGCCGGAGAGTTCTTCAGCCGTTCCGGCAGGTTTGACAGCGTCGCCGAAACTTCTTCGATCAGTTTGACGTTCAGGGCCAGAACCGGGGCGGCGGAGTCCTCGGCCACGCGCCTGGCGTCCTTGAGTCGCTCCTGGAGAAGCACGCGGAAATCGACCCGCGGGTGGATGTTTTCGGGGATATACTGGCCCAGGCGGTAAGGCAGCGGGTCGTCCGGCCAAAGGTCGAGGAACGCCGCGCCGGCGTAAAGGATCAGGACGATCAGGATGGCGCCCGGCCCGCCCGCCTGACGGAACGATCTCCATGCGGACGGCCCCGCCGTCGCGGGCGCCCGCCGCGGGTCAACGCGCCTCATCGCCGGATTTTTGCGGAATGGCCACATCAGTTTATTATCGGTTAATTTCCGCCGGCCGGCAAAGCGGCAGTCCGCTATTGTTCCTGGTGCCTGTCTTTGTCATTTTTGGAATATGCCTGCACGATGCTCTGGACCAGACGATGCCGGACTATGTCGGACCTTTCCAGTTGCACAAACGCCAGGCCGTCGATCCCGATCAGCCGACTGTTCGCGTCGAGCAGGCCGCTTGTTACGCCCTCGGGCAGGTCCACCTGGCTGTCGTCGCCGGTTACGATCATTTTTGAACCGTGTCCCATGCGGGTCAGGAACATCAGCATCTGCGCCGCCGTCGTGTTCTGCGCCTCGTCCAGGATGATGACCGAATCGTTGAGCGTCCTGCCCCGCATGAAGGCCAGCGGAATTACCTCGATCAGGTCGTTGACCATGAAACGGCGGATCTGCTCGTATTCCATCATGTCGTGCAGGGCGTCGAAGAGCGGCCTCAGATAAGGGTTGACCTTTGCCTGCATGTCGCCCGGCAGAAAACCCAGTTTTTCGCCCGCCTCAACGGCCGGGCGGACCAGAATCAGCCTCTTGGCCTGCTGGTGCTTGAGCATGTTTACCGCCACCGCCACGGCCAGGTAGGTCTTGCCCGTTCCCGCCGGCCCGGTGCAGAAGACCAGGTCGTGCGAAAAGACGGCCTGGATGTACCTTCTCTGCCCCGGCGTCTTGGGCCGGATCATCTGCCCGGCGACGTAGACGTCCATCGCGTCGGGGTTGGACTGGTCCGGCCGGCCCGCATCGCCGGATGAATTGATGGCGTCGCAGACGTTTTGCAGGTTCAGCGGCACTCCCTGCTTCAGGTCGCGCTGAAGCTGCTCGACGACCGCCGCGGCGCGCGAGACGTTCCGGGCCGGGCCAGTCAGCTTCAACTGATCGTCCCGCGCGAAGACCTGCACGCCGAGGGCCTGGCGAATCATCTTGAGATGTTTGTCCGCCGGACCGAACAGCAGGTCCCGCTTCTGCGGATTGTCAAGAGTGATGCTAAGTTCCAATGTCTTGTTGCTCCCGGCGGGTCGGTGCATTTTGATTAAGAGTCCCTAAACAACGGCTTTCAACAAATCCATGGTTTGAATCCCGAAAGACCCGCGGCCGTCAGGCAGTTTACCACCCTTTCCCCATGTTTGCATGCACTTTCGGGCGGCATAAAAACACAAAGGCGGCAGCCGTTTCCGGCCGCCGCCCTTTTTCAGATGCTTTCACCACATTTGCTGAACGTATCCGATCCGTCCGGCATTACTGCCCGGAGACGTACAGGACCGAGTCGTTGCCGTCCACCGGAACAACCGGCAGGGTGATGGTGGTATCATCGCCTGATGTGGAGCCGGCCATGTATATGCTGTGGCTGCCCAAGTCGGCGTTGACTGTCGTCGACCATGCGACCGAGGCGTTGGCCCTGAGGACGTTGACGCCTTCGTTTCTGCCGTGTGTCCAGACCTGGTTGTCCAGGTTGATGTATGGCGTGTTCTTGTTGGGGTTCATGTCGCCCAGGATGATAAAGTCGCCGGACATGTTCTCGTTCAGGGGCGCCGAGTTCAGCACGCCGTTGTCAGCGCTGTACTTCCAGCCGGCATGATAGCCATACTGTATCTGAACCGTCGGCGTGGAGGTGGTCAGGAAGCCGTAGTTTGAGCCGCGGCCTGTGTACAGGTTGGCGCTGCTGGCCGGGCACAGGTAGGCTTTGTACGAGACCATGTTGTTCTTGTACACCAGCATGTTGAGGTTTTCGGCGCAGTTGGTCTCGTTGTCGGTGGATACGATCAGGGTGTAGAAGTTAGCCAGGCTGACCAACGCATTCATATCTGACCGGAAGTTGTAGTTGCAGGTGGTGTCAGAATCCGAGCAGATCCACGGATAGCTGTCGTTGTACTCGCCACCATACAGCTTCAAGGCCTTTGCGATACTGCTGAGGTTCGATTGGCAGGCTGCCCGCTTTGCCAGCGCGCGGGCTCTACCAAGACTCGGCAGCAGGATTGTCACCAACAGCGCGATCACGGCGACAACCACCAGCAGCTCGATGAGGGTGAAACCTTTTCGTCTCATAGCGTGCTCCTTTCGTTTGCACTCTACAGACGCCAATCACCCGCGCAACCTTAAGGAAGATGTATAAGTAGTGCTTCCTGTCCACATTGCGACGAGCGGTTGACTCGGCCGGCTACGCACCGGCCTTATCTCTACCCGGACGACCGCCGCCCGGGATCTTTCTCATATTCACTTGTAAGAAGTCGGCTTGCTTATTCGGCCAAAAGCAAACGCATATGGTGGCAGAAACACCGTCTCCACCACCACAGCGTATTATACGTCTATCCAAACCCCAAAGTCAAATAAGATTATAGATCGATACCATATTTTTACTATTTTTACCATTTTTCCGAGTTGAGGTGCGATGCGGGGCGTTTACCAAACATAAAACACTTGTCGGACAACCGCAAGTCAGTGTATTATTGAGACTTGCAGATGCACCCGATTATATGCCAACGCAGACATCCAAACGGATACGGATATGTCAGCTTGTAACCCGCCTTGGCCAGGCTGGGGCGGAAAGATGTATTTTTGAATTATCCACAAGGCTGGACAAGCGGTATTTCGACATTTGCGTTATCGGGCTGCAAGGCGGGCCGATGGTTGAAAAGCTGCGGTCCCGAGGCGTTTCTGTGGAGGCGCTTGGTCTTCGCGGCAAGTGGGACGCGGCGAGGTTGGCCGGCCTGGCAGGTTTGTTTGGCAGATTTCGTCCTGATATTTTGCACACGCACCTTTTTCACGCCGATCTGGCGGGCCGGCTGGCGGGGGCGGTCGCGGGCGTCGGGCGATCAGTTACGACCGTTCACGTGGCCGAGATGAGGTTTCGGCCGTGGCAGTTCGCGTTTGCCAGGCTGGCCGACGGGCTTTGCGAGCGGATCATCTGCGTCTCGAAGTCGGTCCGCGATTTTCACAAGCGTCGCAGCGGCCTGCCGGAAAACAGATACACGGTCATTCCCAACGGCGTGGACGCGGCGGCATACCAATTCGACCCGCAGATCCGGTCGGCATGGCGGGGCAGACTCGGCTTGGCCGATGACGTGCCTCTGGCGGTCTTCGTCGGCCGGTTGGACAGACAGAAAGGCCTGGACGTCCTGCTCGACGCGATGGACTCTCTTGCCGGCGACGGCAAACAGATACGATTGGCTATCGCCGGCGAAGGGCCGCAGAAGGCGATGCTGGATGATTTCCTGGCCCGCAGACCCGGCCGGGCACTGACGACCTATCTCGGCCTGACCGACGACGTTCGCGGCCTGCTGTCGGCCGCCGATATCTTCGTCATGCCCAGCAGATGGGAAGGCTACGGCCTGGCGATGGCCGAGGCGATGGCCGCGGGAAGGGCCGTCATCGGCACGCGCGTGCCCGGCTTGCTCGACATCGTCCCGCCCGAGGCCGGCTTGCTCATCGAACCGGAAAATCCGCGAGCGCTGGCGGCGGCGATGGAGACGCTCGCGGGCGATCCGGCTCTGCGGGCCTCGCTCGGCCGGGTCGCACAAACGCACGCGGCAAAAAATCTCGACATCGGCGGGTTTATCCGCGATCATGAGGCCTTGTACCTGGACCTGATGGAAGGCGGCAAGCCATGAAAACGGGCGAAATGACAAATCGTGAGCGAATCTTCACGACGATAGAAGGCGGGCCGATCGACAGGTTCCCGGTCTGGCTGAAGATGGCCAATCCGACATGGATGTCGTCCCAGCCCGAGCCGTATCGCAGTATGTCCGACGTCGATCTGCTCCGCGCCGCCGGGTGCGACCTGATGGTTTCGTTCGGCATGCCTGCCAGCAAAAAAATGCCGCACGTGCGGGCAACCAGGCAGGAGGCCGACGGGACAATGACGCTTACATATACGACGCCCGACGGCGAACTGGTATTGCAGGAAAAACTCGACCCGTACACCAATAGCTGGCATCCCGTCCGCTTTCCGGCCGACAGCCCGGAAAATTTCCGCCTGCTGCGATGGCTCTTCGCCGACACGAGTTTCAGCGTGGATCCGCAGCGCGTGCAGGCCGGCCGCGACTGGCGGAAGAGCATGGAAAGTCAGGAAGCGTTTACCTGCTGCGGCATCGGCCCCGGGCCGCTGATGAACCTTGTCGAGCACTTGTGCGGGCCGGAGAACACAGTCTTCCTGATGGCCGACGAGCCGGACCTGTTCCGCCAGACGCTTGCGCTTATGCACGAAGACCGGATGCGCGAGCTTCGCGCAATTCTGCCGAGCGCGCCGGCCGACACCTTCTGGCTGACGGAAAACACCAGCACGTCGCTCATCAGCCCGGCGATGTTCGAAGAATTCTGCGTTCCGCACCTGCGCGACTACGGCAATCTGATCCTTGAGCATGGCATTATTCCAGTCCATCACATGTGCGGTCTGCTCAACGCCCTGCTGGAGATGATCGACGCCCTGCCCGCCCGGTGCAACGAGGCGTACACCACCCGCCCGCTGGGCAATGTCTCGCTGGCCGAAGGGCGAAAACGCATGCCCAGCAAATCGCTCATAGGCGGGACGAACGCGACCCTGTGGATGCAGCCGGCCGAGGAGATCGTGCGGACTGTGGCCGAGGACCTGGCAAACTGCCCCGACCGCCGGAAGATATTCCTGACGTCCGCCGGCGTCCTCCCGCCTATGGTTTCGATGGAAAAAGCAACGCAGGTAGTTGCGGAATTCAAACGGCTTTAACGGGACGCGACATGAGCGACAGCCAAACCGAAAAATCCGATTCCGCGTCGCCGAAGGCCGGCCGTGCCGGCAGGATCGTCCGCCGGATGATCCGCATCGCCGGCTGGATCATCGCGGCGATTTTCATCCTCGCCTGCCTGTATGTGTTCACCCCGCTGGGCAACGCAGCCTACGACGGCCTGGTCGCCGCGGACGACAATCCGCCGGCCGCTGGTGTTGCAGCCGATTACATTGTGGTGCTGGGCGGCGGAAACGACCGGATCATTGAGGCGGCGAACCTTTACAGGCAGGGCCGCGCACCAAAAATAATCATCTCGACCAGCGGCCCGGACGTGGCCGACCTGGCCGATCTGGCCAAACAATACGGCGTTCCGCCCGCGAATCTGCTGCTGGAAACTCAAAGCCGCTGCACGGCGGATCATCCGGGCAAAATCGCCGCCCTGCCGGGCATCGACCCGCGGACGACCCGGCTGATTGTCGTAACATCGCCCGTCCACAGTTCGCGGGCAAAGGCATGCTTTCTCAAGGCCGGCTACAGAAACTTCATGATTACCTACCCGGGCTGGCAGAAAAAACTGTCGGTGCCGACAAACTGGATGGGGCGGGCCGTGCAGATGCCCGCCGTCGTCTACGAATACCTCGCCTGGGGTTATTACCGGCTTAGAGATCGGCTGTAAGAATGTGTATGAAAACGTAACATGGGCGTCTGGCCAATGTGCTTCAGTCGCCGATACCGCCCAAGGCCAGGCGGCGCAAGACCGACAAGATCGACACGGGTCGGCTACAGACAAGTCCAAGTATCAGGGACTCCAACCCAAAGCATACTCGTCGATCCTGCTGGAAATCTTGTGGAGCGGGCAAACAGCTTCTCGCCTAATACTACACGCTACGAAGGCCAGTTTGCCCGTCTGATGAGTGAGCCCAACAGCCTTATTTCGCCCCTACAGGGCTTTGCGGATTATTCTCGCCGGTTTTCCCAGGGCGTTGCCCTGGGCTGTAATATGGTTGCCCCTTCAGGGTGTAACATCCATCGGCGAACCATTCCTGAAGCCCCCTGCGCGAGCAGGGGGATATTTGTTATTTTTTTCCCAACCACAAAGACAACAGCGTCCCCGCATTTACATGCGGGGCTTTAAAAAT
>JACRIL010000101.1 GCA_016235825.1 Planctomycetota bacterium | reverse complement strand
TGCGTATCAGTTGCTGCTGCGGTATAATGAACGCTGTGGGAAAAAAAATGGACAGCTACAATGGATAGTCGATGGCCTGTAATTATCGGACAGCCTCAACGAGTTGCACGCCCTACTTTCTTGAGATTGGCGACATGTCCGGCTATTGTGCCAAGAGACGTGGGATTGGTGCCATTGGCCGCTTATGTTTGCGACCACCGGCCGCTCTTTCCATGATGATACCTTGCGGATTCCATGTCGCCGCGGTTAAGGCCCGTAGGGCCGGTAGGTTTGTAGCCCCAGGTGAGCGGCGGACGGCGAAGCCGGCCGACGCAGAACCCGGGGTAATCCGTCATTCAAAAAGTTTCCAACTTCCGATCCCGCCACGGCAGACGACCCAAAATCCCGGAACACCTCGGCGAATGGTTTTCGGCAAGTCATTCGACTGTCGTGGGAAAAAGCAACACCCTCACCCGGCTTCGCCCATGCTCCGCTGAAGCTTCGCAGGACCGCGCCGGACAAGTCGCTGCGCTTGAGGGTGCCGCCGGCCGATAGCATGGTTTTTCTCTGACGAAGTCCGGCTTATCGGCGCCGTTTGCGGCATCGGGGCTGCGCCGCAGGTTCTACACCCTTCTGTCGGTACCATTTCTTCCATCTCGCGAAGGAGCTTGCACATTCGCCTGATGGCCGACCCAAAAGGATGTTTTCAACGCTGATGTCCTCATCCAGGTCCGGCCAGTGTATGCCGTGTCCCCGGCCGATCAATTCCCAGTTGCCCCTGTGGCGGGGATGCGCGTGGGACAGACGCGGGTACCATATGATCGGAACCGTAACTGTTCTGCCGTCGGAGAGCCTGACGCACAGGAGTTCGTCCGTCGCCTCTACATGCTGTATTTCGGGACTATTCGTGAGCGTTGAAGTAGTCATTCCATATCTCCATCAATCTGACCTCGTGCTTCTCCGTGAGCCGCTCGATGCGACGTAACTCGGCGCTCGAAAAGCCGCGATTCCAGACCAGTCGGACAGAATCGAGCCAGAACTTGCATTCGGCCTGATCGCGCTGGACGTGCATATGCGGCGGCTCGCCGGCATCGCCCGAATAGAAGAAAAATCTGTACGGCCCGATCCTCAGGGACGTTGGCATAAATTTATTATATCTTATGGGGAACCGCCAATTCCAGTATTGTTTGTCGAATGTCATAGATCGCCGCCGGCAGTCCTTGCCATGGCGCCTTGCGGATTCAGCGACACCGTGGTCAAGGCCCGCGGGGCCGGTAGGTTTGTAGCCCCGGGTGGAGCGGCGGACGGCGAAGCCGGCCGACGCAGAACCCGGGGTAATCCGTCATTCAAAAAGTTTCCAACTTTCGATCCCGCCACGGCAGATCTGGCATAATCCTGAAACATTCCAGGCAATGACTTTGGTTGATTCCCTGTGCCGTCGTGGAGAAAAACACCATCACCCGGCCCGCCTCCGCCAAGGCTTCGGCGGTCCTGCCCTCTCCTTTGAAGGAAGAGGGGTTATTTTTTCCTGAAGAACTGCGGCAGGAGTTCGCGCGAGGCGTTGAGCAGTTCGTCGAGCATGGCGGAGGCCTTTTCGGGCCAAACGGCCAATTCGTCGATGAGCAGGGCCTGGAGTGCGAGCTTTCTGTCGCCCGTTACGGCGGCGTCCGCGACGAGTTCCTGCCAGATGAACCGCTTTTCGAGTATCGCCTTGAGCGTGATCGGGCATTTGTCCATGCGAACGCCGCGGACGCCCCGGCTGTCGGTAACGGTCTCGATCTCGACCTCCGCATCGTACGGCAGATTTGGAATGGCGCCCTGGTTGGCGACGTTGGCGATCATGATCTTGCGCTGGCCCGTCGCGATGGCCGCTATAATGCCGCCGATCTCCTCGGCGCCGGGGTGTTTGACCTCCCGAAGCTTTTTGGGCGGCAGATTCACGGCGTCGGCAAGTTTTTTATACTGCCTGAAAAACGCCTGCCTCTCGGCCGGGCTGGCCTTGACGGTCGGCGGCCCGGATTCGTCGTAGCTGTGCCCGACGGCGGCCTTGGCCAGTTCGTAAGGCATATCCTTCTGGCCGCCGGGCAACTGCGTCAGATAAGAAAAGAACTCGATTATGTGATCGTCGGCCGGATAGACGAACACATATCCGAATATCTCCGACAGCTTGTACGCCAGCCGGCGCCCGGCGGGCACGTCGCCGCGAATCCGCCCGCGGAGATCGTCGTACACGTCGCGACCCTTGTGCAGCACGCGGGTGAACCAGTAAAAGTGATTGGTGCCGATCCAGAGGCATTCCAGTTCGTGCCTTGGCACGTTGAGGAGTTTGGCCGCCTCGTGAACGCCGATCTGCACGCCGTGGCAGACGCCGACGGCGTTGATCGAGGTGTATTTGTGCATGGCCCGCATCAGGACGGCCATCGGGTTGGAGTGGTTGAAGAAGACGACGTTCGGGCAGCGTTTTTTCATCTCGCGGCAGATTCGGATGTAAACCGGCGCGCTCCGCAGGCCCATCATCATTCCGGCCGGCCCGCCGGTGTCGCCGATGACCTGATGGACGCCGTATTTGGCGGGTATCCGCATGTCGGCGTCGTGGAATCGCGAGGCGTAGACGTTGGCGGTTACCTCCGCTCCGCTTCCGCCTATTGAAGACACGGCGAAGTCGGCTCCGTCGACGGCGTCGGCCAGATTGGTCGTCGCGCGGACCTTCATGCCGCTGCCCGCCTGCTTTGCCAGCCGTCTGGCCATGCCGGCCGCGATCTCCACCTTCGGACCGTCGATGTCGTAAAGCACCAGTTCCGAACCGGCCATGTCTTCCTGGCAGACTATCTCGCGCATGCTCCCGTGGAAATACATGCTTCCGCCGCCCAGGCAGACGATCTTCTTCGATGGCATTTCAAGGCTCCTTTCTGATTCAGGCGAATTCGGCTTATCGTGTATTTGTCCGGAAAAGCCGGCCAAATCGCAAGCTGATAGCATTGTATTTGTTTCGCCTTTGTCTTGTATTTTTGAACTCCCGGATTTTATTTCAGAAAACACTGGAAATATGAAGGGACATCCGCCATAATACCCCTTTGGAGTTGCACGTGGTAGAGTACCGAAGAGGGTTAATAAACCGATCTCTAAGCCGTACTTTCATCAGGATTCATCCGGCCCGTGCGGGCCGGGTCCTCAAAGACGATGTGATTCCGTTTAAGAGCTTTCCGAATAACCACAATGGCAGTCCATCACAATTAATCGGACAGGCTTTCAGGAGGCATTATGCCTGAACGTTATGCAGATGCAATTTTGGATTTTTTGAGCGGCCAGGATTATCAGCCGCTCAAGCCCCGACACCTCGCCCGCCAGCTTGGTATCGGCGACGACGAGTACGGCCAGTTCCGCCAGGCGGTCAAGATGCTGCGCGATTCCGGCAGGATAGTCCTGGGCGCGCACAACGCCATGACGCTGCCCGATATGCCGTCGCGGATTACCGGATTTTTCCGGGCCAATCCCCGCGGCTTCGGGTTCGTGACGCCGCAGACGCCCAACTCGCACGGCGACCTTTTTATCCCGGCCGAAGGCAGACAAGGCGCGATGAACGGCGACCTGGTTACGGCCAGGATAGTCAGCCGCTCCAACCGCGAGGGAAAGACGATGCTGGCCGGTCAGATTATTCAGATCGTCCAGCGAGGCCAGAACCGCTACGTCGGCGAGCTTCAGTGCGCCAACAACGCGTGGTTCGTCCTGCCGGACGGCACGCAGATGACCACGCCGATAGTCATCCGCGACGTGTCCGAGGCCGGCCCGAAAAAGGGCGACAAGGTCGTCGTCGAAATCATCCGCTACGGCGCCGGCGGCGAGCTGCCGGTCGGCGTGATAGTCGAGTCGCTGGGGCCCGGCGGCGAGCTTGAGGTCGAGACGCGGGCCGTGATAAAGGCCCACGGCCTGACCGAGGAATTCAGCCCGGCCGCGCTGGCCGATGCCAGACTGGCCATCGAGGAATTCGACGACGCCGACCTTTCCGGCGGGCGGAAGGATATCACCGACCAGACGATCGTTACCATCGACCCGCCCGACGCCCGCGACTTCGACGACGCGATAAGCCTTCGCGACGCAGGCGGCGGACGCGTGCAGCTAGGCGTGCACATCGCCGACGTGTCGCACTTTGTCGCCGAGGGCGGGCCGCTTGACCTGGAGGCCAGGAAACGCTCGACGAGCGCATACTTCCCGCGAAAAGTCATACCCATGCTGCCGGAGGTGCTCTCCAACGGCGTCTGCTCGCTCCAGGAAAATCAGCGGCGGTTCTGCATCAGCGCGTTTATCACCTACGACCGCGACGGCAAGGTCGTTCACACTGAATTCGCCCCGACGGTCATCCGCTCGGCCAAGCGCCTCACCTACGCCAAGGCCCAGGCGATCATCGACGGCAAAGAGCATTGCGAGCATCGCGTCGCCGACCTGCTAAAGCGGATGAACAATCTGGCCAGGCTGATCGAGCAGCGGCGGCGCAAGGCGGGAATGCTCCACCTGGACCTGCCGGCCGTCGAGCTGGTCTTCGACGATCAGAACCAGGTCGCCGACGCCGTGCCGGAGGACAATTCCTACACTCACACGCTGATCGAGATGTTCATGGTCGAGGCCAACGAGGCCGTCGGGTCGCTGCTGGCCGGGCTCAACCGCCCGTGCCTGCGGCGAATCCACCCGCAGCCGGACCGCGCCGACGGCAAGCAGTTCTCGGCATTCATCCGGGCCTGCGGGCACAAGCTGCCCGTCGATATGTCGCGGCATGACATCCAGAAACTGCTGGAGACCGTCAAAGGCCGGCCGGAATCTTACGCGGTGAATCTCGCCGTTTTGAAAAGTTTCGAGCAGGCGGAATATTCGCCGCGGCTGATCGGCCATTTCGCCCTCGCCAGCGAGCATTACGTCCACTTCACCAGCCCGATCCGCCGCTACCCCGATCTGACGATCCACCGGCTGGTCAGGCAGCACGCGCAGGGCCGGCTGAAGGACCGCCCGCCTGAAGATGTGTCGGGCCTGGTCCGCCTGGCGGAAGACTGCTCCGCCGCCGAGCGCCGGGCAAAGGCGGCCGAGGATGAACTCCGCGAGGTGCTTGTCCTGCTGCTGCTCAAAACCCGCGTCGGCGAGATTTTCGACGGCGTTATAACCGGCGTGGCCAACTTCGGCATATTCGTTCAGTCGCAAAAGTTCCTGGTCGAGGGGCTGATTCGGCTGGAAGACCTCGGCGACGACTGGTGGGAGGTTGACGCCCGCATGGGCCAGGTTCGCGGCGAGCGGACTGGTAAACAATTTCGGATCGGCGATATGATGACCGTCCAGATTATCAGCGTCGATCTCGCCAGGCGGCAGTTGAACCTCTCGCCGGCGGGGCAGAAGGTTTCCGGCGGCCGTGGGCCGGAAGGCGGCGGCGGAAAATCGGCTCGCCCGCACAAAAAATCCGGGCGCGACAGACGAAAAAAACGGTAAAATTCATGGCAGTTGGCGGCGATGTTTGTGTGAGTTGTTTATAAAGCCCCGCATGTTAATGCGGGGATGTTGTTTTGTTGTCATTAAAAATATGACACATATCCCCCTGCTCGCGCAGGGAGCTTTATAATTTGTTTGTCCAAAGGACTAAAACATGACCGAACCCGTGAAATTGCCGCTGCACGACAAACACACATCAGCCGGGGCCGTCTTCGGCGAGCAGGCAGGCTGGACGGTCCCGCTGCACTATCGCGGCGCGATCCGCGAGGCCGCCGAGGTTCGCGCTCGGGCCGGCCTGTTCGACATGTCGCATTTCGGCAGGATACGCATCCGCGGCGACCAGGCCCTGGATTTGCTCGAAAAAACCTTCGCCGCCGGCATCGCCCGCCAGGAAGACGACACGGCCATGCGAACGCTGGCGTGCGATCAGCGCGGCGGGATAATGGACGACGGCCTGCTGCTGCGGCTGGAGGGATACTGGCTCTACATCTGCCAGCCGTGCAACCGCCAGAAGATGTTAGACCATATGGCCGCCATGTCCGCAGGAATGTCCGTGAAAATCGACGATCAGACAGGCGGAACGAGCCAGCTTGCGGTCGTAGGCCCGGCGGCGGCCGGCCTGCTCGATTCCGTCCTGCCGGAAAAGGTCTCGGATAAGCCCGACGGCTTCGTCAAGGTCGGCTCGATGATGATCGCCAAGTACGTGGCGATACGTTCCAGCCCGTGCGGCCTGTGGGGCTTGCAGGTTATTATCCCGAACATGCTGGCCGGCCAGGCCTGGCGGTTCGTCACGGAAAAGGCCGGCGATAAGGCCGTCGCGCCGGCAGGGGCCATCGCCGCCGACATCCTGCGGCTTGAGGCGGGGCTTCCGAAATACGGCGCGGAACTGAACCAGACAATAGATCCAATTACCGCCGGCCTCGACGCGTCGCTCGATTTCAACCACGATTTTCTGGGCAGACAGGCAATTGAAGAAATCAGACAAAAAGGCCCCTCTCGCAGATTGGTCGGCCTGATTATCGAATCGGCCGGACAATCAGGCCAGTCCGCCAAACCCGATCCTGATTCCAATCCATCTTCCATTCCGCCACAAGGCGCCGAATTATTCGTCGAGACGGCCGGCGATCGGCGGGTGGCCGGCTCAATAACTTCGGCCACATTCAGCCCGGTTTTGGAAAAAACAATCGCGATGGCCTGCGTCGCCGCCGATTGCGCGAGAGACGGAACCATTCTTGAAATTCAATCCTCCGCCCAGCCGATCAAATGTGCCGTAACCACCCCGCCTTTTGTTAAATAAATGAGAATGCTTCACCCATCCGCAACGGATTGCATGGGAGGCGGGGGTAGTTGGCCGATGCGTTCCGCGATTCCGGTTCTTCTGCCTGTGGCGCAAACGACATTTTGGGCGGTCATTGGTGGCGTCCTTTGCCCAGGGCCAAAGGCCCGCAAGCGGGCCTCAGGAATCGCATGCTGAGAGTTGGAAGGAACAAAGATATTCACCGCGTGCGGCAAGTTGCATTCTCTTCATCTTGAAATTTGCCAAAATCGGCGGCACCCTCAAGCGAAACGAAGTGAAGCTTGGGGGTGTTTATCACTACAACGAAACTTCCTCTGGCATGATGCAGCATCGCAGCTTATACAACTTGACGCCAAGTCTGCGTAACCGCCTGAGTTTGGCTTTCACGTGGGACTGCCGTGCGCGCCGATTGCGGTTCTGCGTCTCGGTG
>JACRIL010000100.1 GCA_016235825.1 Planctomycetota bacterium | reverse complement strand
TATCGAGCAGACCAGTTCGGGCAGGTCGATCGACTCGGCTGCGGCCTTGCCCCCGTAGACGATTCTGCCAGGCCCGCCCGTTACGGAATAAAATCCCGCCCGTACCTCACCGCCGCACGTCCTGAACGACACGGCGGGCGCCTCGATCTTGCCGTCTTTTATGCGGGCGTTGCGGGCCTGCAATTCGGAAATCTTCAGCGGAATGATTGTCGCAAGCCGGAAATCCGGAACGGACAGGTCGAACGCGCCGTCGGAACGGATGTCAATCTGCGCGTTGACGGCCTGGCCCAGCGGGATGAGCCGCCTCTGCCCGCCGGCATAATCAACTATCGAGGCGGAAAACCCGTCAACCGTGATCCGCCGCAGGTCCATGTAATCCTTCAGCCGCGAGGGACCCTTGGGAAACGCCTTGACCGGCGGGCCGTATTTGCCGTCCTGCCGGCAGGCGGTTATGTCGAGCCCCTCGATCCGCACCTGTTCGAGAATCGGATGCGTGCCCGGCCAGTCGCGCAGATCGAAGCAGATCGCCCCCAGCCGGACCCACTGCCGCCCGGAACTGTCGAGCAGCTCTACATCCCTGAGAGTCGCCGGGCCGAAATAATTGAAATCGACCGACCCGATCCGGACCGAGCCTTCCCAATATCTTTCCACGGCCAGCGCGGCGTGCCTGCGAATGACCGAAGGCGCGTACCAATATTTCACGATCGCCCCGGCCAGTATGACCAGGACGGCCAGAATACCCGCCGACCAGCCGGCGACCCTCGCAATCCTTCGTTTTTTCGCGACTTTTACCGCCATTGCCGCAAACATCTCCTTGTAACAGCGCCTTCGACCGCTAGAATCATTTTAATGCTTCATCCGGCAAATGCCACCATCTTGATCTGCCTTGTCTGCGCGGTCTGCCTGGCGTGCGGCTGCCAGGATGCCCCGCCGATCCAGCATCCGCCCATCGCGCTGGACACGACAGGCGTCCAGCCGCGTGTGGATTATTCGGCCCTTGCGGAGGTTCTTTCAAAGGCCGTCAACAGCGACCGGTACGTCGTCGAGAAGAAGCTCCGGCCTCTGGCAGGCAGGCTCGACGAGCAGCTCAGGCTGCTGGCTGTTACAGGCCCGGACGCCACGCCGAAGCTCCTGCCAAATCCCGACGACCGGCTGGCGTACTGGCTCAACGCGCGGGCGGCGTGGGCGATCAAGCTGGCCCTGGTCGCCAATTTTCCGGAGGAGGTCGGACCGGGCGATCTGCCGCATCGCATGTTCCCGCTCGACGGCAAAATGATGAACCTCTGGGACCTGGACGCGCAGATATTCGATTACGGCTGGCAGGCCATCGTCGCCGCCCCGGGCATCAGTATGGAACGCGCCATGCTGCCCGACAAACCGTTCTCGCCGCAAGACGTGCAGGCCGGAATCCGGGAACGCCTGATAGAGTTCATCGACGACGAAAAAAGGTTCCTCATCGACGTCGAGGAGCAGACCATCTACGTCCCGCCGATACTCTGGTTCTTTCGCGAGGATCTGATAGACACATACCAGACGACCTGCGGCACAACCGGGGCCACGCTGACCACCGCACTGCTGCCTTACGTCCACGACTCGGCCCTCAGGCGGCTCCAGGACGTCATCGGCTACAAGGTCAAACCCGCAAAATCCTCCAAAATCCTCGCCGTCCTGAAAGAACGGTGAACATAAGGAATTTTTCAGTTGGCATTACAGGTTGCAACTTGACCTTTGGGCGGCTTCGCGGGACAATAATGGCGGCTTTTGCCGGGGTTTTTATGGAGATTAACGAGCCTTGAATGACGAAGCTCGGGTAATGACCGGTTTGTTATGCCGCTGGGTTCTGCTGGCCCTTGCGGTGGCGGCGGTGGCGGCGGCCTGCGTCGCCGGCCTGTATGCCACGGGCGCCGTGGCCCGAGACATAAACACCGCCGTCCTGCCCTCCGACGCCGTTGCGGCCAAGGACTCGAAATTCGCCCACGTGGTCCCCAGTTGCACGCACGCGATCAGGGACCAGGAATATTACGGCGGGCTTGTTTATACGCTCGACGGCGGCGCGGCGCCGAGACAGATAAAATATTTCTACGCCGAGCCTGACGCGCAGAGTCTTTCTGTCGGCAGGCATATCCTGGAATTTCACGGTGTGCCTTACGGGGCGCACGCGTTCGAGTCTTTTTCGGCGATCCTCGATGTGGTGCCGGCCCAGACGGAGATATTTCTTATCGACGCGGCATTTGCGGAGGCGCCCGACGCAGCCGCTGCTTGCGACCTTGCGGACATTATCCGATTCGCCGGCCGGAACTACGGCCGCGCGGTGTTCGTGTGCGCAAAAAGGCAGGAAGACAACCGCGACTGCCGGCGGCTGGTTTACGACGCCTTCGGCACGCATCCGGTAATCCTGCCTTTTGAGTGGGCCAAGAGGAAGGAATCCGTGCTGGTTTCGATTCGGACAAACATTCCCGACTCCGGCAGGCTGATTCTATTGACAAAAACGCCCGAACTGGCCGCCGAAGCCGAAAAACATGGGATTGAAACCCACCTGGCGGGCCGGTTCGAGAATTTTCCGAAGAGCACCGGAAGCGTTACGGTTCACGCCTCGCTGAGGTCGCTGCGCGACTGGCTGGCCCGAAGAGGCGGGCGGGGCAGGCTCCCGTCGCAGCCGGCCTCGGACCGCGGACCCTGACGGATTGAAAGACCAAGGCCAATGTACCTGAAAGCCGGCACAAATGAGTCGCAGTTCGGGCGCATCGCCTGCTGGACGCTGGCGGCCCTCATTATGTTCGGCATGTTGAGCTGGTGGCATCCGTCGTACGACACGTGGGGCGCGATGTCGGCCGGCCTGATGGTGGTCCTGGTCATGTGGCTTATCTGGCGGCTGGTCGGCGGCGACAGGACTTTGCCCGGCAATCCGCTCCAGCTTGTCGTGCTCGGGCCGGCCGCCGTCATGGCGTGGCACACGGCATCCTCGATAATTCACGATCCGGCCGGGCAGTCCGGCATGGCCGGGGCGATGAACGCGTCGCTGCTTTACCATATGGGCCTGACGGCGCTAAGCGTTATGCTGGTGCAGAGCCTGCTGCACAGCGCGGCCGACCATGACGCGGTGGTGAGCGTGGCGGGCCTGTCCATGAGCCTGGGCGCCATGTTCGCGGTGCTGCTGACCGACAAGCCCTTCGCGGCGCAGGCCTTGGTTTTGACGTGCTACGCCGGTCTGGCGGTCTGGCTGACTCCGGTGTGGCGCTGCCCGGGCCGCAGGAAGGAGACGCACTGGCTGCCGGGGGCAAGGCAACTGGCCGTTGCGGGCCGGATTGTTTTCGCCGTGGCGGTCGCGGCCGTGATAGCACACGCCCGGCCCCGCGAGTCGCTGCCGGCCATTGTCATCTCGGCCGGGACAATCATCTTCTGCCTGCTGGCCTTCAGGTTCTCCGGCTGGGCGCTGGCGTCGGTGATTGCCGTCATGATAGGCTCCGGCGCGACGTGGGCGATCCTGCACGGCGAATTCGTCTTCGACGCCATCGGCAATCCGTCCGAGGCGGCCGGCATAGGCGAGAACGCGTTCGCCCGCCTGGGCGCCAGGGACAGCGGGCTGGCGATTGTCGGGGCCTCGACGGGGTTCGCCGGCCTGATCTGGACGACCGCGGCATTTCTGGCCGCCATAGTCCTGATGCTTCATCAGGCCAGGCAGCTCGATTTCCCGGGCCGCGCCGCGGCGGCCACGTGGGCCTGCGCAACGGCCCTTATCGGCTCGGCGATGCTCGGCCCGGCCGGAATGTTCATGCCCTCGGTCAATCTCGCGCTGGGCCTGACGTGGGGGCTGGCCCCGGCGATAATGGGCAGCCTGCCGCAAAAGCGGACCGGACTGTGGCTGGCGGCGGCGATGGCCGTTTTTCTGCTGCTGCTGGGCCTGGCCCCGAACGAGGGCCTGGCCGGCTGGGGCGTTGACTCGCTGGGCGGGTCGGACAAGATTCTGCACGTCGCGGCGGGCCTGCTGGCGGGCCTGACCTTCGCCTGGTTTGCCGGCATGAAAAACACATGGCTGGGCGCGCTGGCCGTTATCGTCGTGGTCGCCGCGGGCGGGGTCGGCGAAATTCTGCAGGGGCAATTCACGATCCGCGGCATGGAGGCCGGCGACTGGGACGCCGACATTATCGGGGCGGCCGCGGCGCTTGTCATTTACCTGCTCTGCCGCGGGGCGCGACTCTGCGAACTGTCTCCGGCGGAAAATCAAAAACCCGTCGAACCCGGTTAGTTCTGTTATGCTTTGTCAGTTGGAGGATGAAGAAATCATGACAGGGAAAAATTTCCTGAACAGAGTGGCTAAAGGTAAGAAGGATATCATTCAGATTCTTCTGTCTATTTTACAGCGGACGGATTGTGCCTATTGTGTTATAGATGGATTTGGCGTCAACGCATATGCCGAGCCGGTGGTCAGCCTCGATCTCGATCTGGTCGTGGTTGCGGACCGCATTTCAGACATCCAGGCGATTGCCAGGGCCGAAGGAATGAAGGTTGAGGAATTCGAGCATAGCGTCAATCTTTCAATGCACGGTTCGGATTTGCGCGTCCAACTGCAAAAAGACAACAGGTATCAGGATTTTCTCCCGCATCGGGAGCAGCGGAACGTCCTGGGCTACACCATGTCCGTCGCCGGCCTGCATGATGTTCTTCGCGGCAAGGTGTGGGCATATTCCGATGAGACAAGGCGCAAGAGCGAGAGACAGAAGGATCTGTCGGATATCATGCGGCTTGTCGAGGCCCATCCCGAACTTCGCGGCCGGCTTCCTTCCAAAATTGCATCCCTGCTCGAATAGCTTTTTTCACGGTTCGCGCCAGCGTCTGTTCAGATATCACGATTCGGATCACAATCCCTACCGGTCTTTTTCGCGCCAGACGGGTTCTTTGCGGCCGCGGCGCTGGCGTAAGTACAGCCGGATCGGCACCTCCGAAAACGGCAGCAGTTCGTGCATGCGGTTGATCAGGAACCGCTGGTAGGACTTGTCGAAACTGCCCGGATCGTTCACGAAGCAGACGATTGTCGGCGGGGCGGCGGATATCTGCGAGGCGTAGAGGATTTTCGGCGGCTTGGTGCCGGTCTTGTGGCTGGGCGCGCGCTGCGCGACGATCTGTTCTATCGCCTCATTGAGCCGGGCGGTCGGCACGCGGGTGTTGGCCTGCGTGAAAAGCTGCTCGGCCAGATCGACGGTCTGCCTTATGTTGAGGGCCTCGGTGGCGGTGGTCAGGCTGATCGGTGCGAAGGACATCTCGGGGAAGACCTTGTCGAAATATTCCTCGTAGTCGCCGCCCATCGCCCTGCCGTCGGCCAGGTCCCACTTGTTGACGACCAGCACGACCGGCTTGAATTCCAGCGCGATCTGCCCGGCCAGGTCCTTGTCCACCTGCGAGACCGGCACGGACGCGTCGATCATCAGCAGGACGACGTCGGCCCGGCGGATCGACCTCAAGGCCCGGTGCATGCTGTAGAATTCCACGTCGCTGGCCTGCTTGCGGGTCTTTCGCACGCCGGCAGTGTCGATCAGCAGAAAAGTCCTGCCTTCCAGCTCGACCCGCACGTCCACGCTGTCGCGCGTGGTGCCGGGCACCTCCGAGACGATCAACCTCTTCTGGCCGACAATGGCGTTGATGAACGTGCTCTTGCCGGCGTTGCGCTTGCCGACGATGGTAAGCTTCATGACCGGCTCGGCCGGTCTGTCGCCAAGCTGGTCGCCAAGTTCGCCCGCCAGCCGTTCGAACAGTTCGGGGCAGCCCAGCCCGTGGGCGGCCGAGACGGGCAGCGGCTCGCCGAAGCCAAGGGCGTTCATCTCGGCAAGGTCGCTGATAAGGTTGACCTCGTCAACCTTGTTGGCCGCCAGGATCACGGGTTTGCCGATCCGCCTAAGCCGGACTGCCACGTGGCGGTCAAGGGCCGTCAGGCCCTCGCGGGCGTCGACCAGAAAAATCACGCACGAGGCCTGCTCGATCGCGCAGGTTATCTGCTCCTCGACGTGCTCGGTGAGATTGTCGCTGTCCACGATGCCCATCCCGCCGGTGTCGACCAGCTCGACGAATCGCGGTTCCTCCGGATCGTCGGACACCAGGCACGGGCTGGAGACCCTGTCGCGCGTGACGCCGGGGGTCGGATCGACTATCGCTATCTTCCGTCCGACCAGCCGGTTGAACAGGCTGCTCTTGCCGACATTCGGCCGGCCTATGATTGCCACCACGGGTAAACTCATTCCGCGATTCTGCCAGCAAACAAGACGCGATGGCAAGATCAAACTTGGCATGCGTTTAAAAAGTCGCATGGCCATCTTGCCCATGAGTATCACGACCATCTCGGTCGTGGCTTTTGTTTTGTTGTGTAATTTTACAGGGGCAGGACGCCCCTGATGCTCACGGGCGGGACGCCCGTGCTACTGTGAAACAACTTTTTCAACCGGCAATTATATCTGCCGGAAATCCACCGAGCCCTTTTTGTAGTCGATAACGACCTCCCGTCCGCCGTTCAGGATGCTCTTGCGTCCGGCCTCGATCACCAGTTCGTTGTAACTGCTGTTGAGCGGCGTGGCCATTAGCCCATCATCGTCGAACCGTTTCAGCAGCGTCCGGCGCTCGGCCAGGCCGGAAACCGCGCCGGCCTGAAGGCACCGCTTGAGGATGTATTCCACGCTGCGATGGCCGTATCCGACGGGCGTCAGCCCGCCGTCGCCCAGGTCGAGCATCTGGAAATAGTCGGGGTTGGGTTCCATGTATTGCGCGTCGCCCGGATCGCCGCTGGGGGCGGTGTAGCTGTGCTTGACGCCGCGATACTGGTCGCTGTGGGCGATGAGCGTGCCGTCCTTTTCGCCGGCGCACCACATCGTGATGCTCTGGCTGTTGCCTCCCGCGGCCGCGTCGGGATAGCCAAGCGCGTTGGCCACGCTCAGGCACGCACCGTTTTCCCATATCACCCGGGCGTCGGTCCAGAGGAACCCTTCCCTGCCGTTGGGGAACTTTTCGCGCAGGCCGTACACGCTGACGGCGGCCGGCTTCAGGCCGGTGATGAACGCCACCAGGTCCACGTAGTGGCAGCCGATGTACGTGAAGCTGTCGCTGTTTTCGCAGGTCATCCAGTTCTGGAAATTGGAATGCCTATAATACCAGCACTCGTGCAGGTGCGCCTGGCCGAGCCTGAACTGGCCGAACCGTCCGGCGCGGTACCCTTTGCGGGCCATCACGCTGCGATAGTCGAACCGCTTGTGATACTCCACGCCGACGACCAGCCCTTTTTCGCGGGCCTTGCGGCCGATCTCCTCGGCTTGGGCGTGCTTGAGCGTCAGCGGCTTGACGACGCAGACGTGCAGGCCGGCGTCCAGGGCCGCCGAGACAGGCTCATAGTGGAACTGGTCCGGCACGGCGACGACCGCGATCGAACCCTTCGGCGCCGCGGCCAGCACTTCCTTGTAAAGGTCGGGGAACATCGCCTTGAGATCGACCCTGGCCGGGTCGGGATGCGGCGCAAACGACTGGCCGGAAAATCCCTTCACCAGCGTCGGGTCCTTTTGAAGTTCCGCCAGCGGCCCGGCGTTCAGGGCACATATATGAATGTCGCCCAGCAGGCCTTCCCGCTGAAGATGGTAGATCGTCGGCAGCAGTTGAATCTTCGTGATCATTCCGCCGCCTACGACGGTTACACAAGGTGCAGCAGTTTTCTTGGCCATTTTATGTCGTCTCCAAACATGCAAGATAATGCGGCCAATATAGGATGACTTATTCCAAATTTCCATATTGAATCGCCAGCTACGTCCCATCTTGCGATTTGACTTGTCCTTTCGGTAGGGGGTAGAATCGCGTGCTGAAGGCGTTTTTCAGGGAGAAACCATGAAGGGAACGGCGATAATCACGGGCGGGGCGAAGCGGCTGGGCAGGGATATTGCCCTCGATCTGGCCCGGCTCGGCTGGGACATTGCCCTGCACTACAACCAGTCCGACCACGAGGCCCGCGATCTGCGGCAGGAGATCATCGCCGCCGGCCGGCACTGCACGATCTACAAGGCGGACCTGTCGCGGATGGCCGGGGTGAAAAAGCTGATTTCGTCGGTCTTCGCCGCCAGCCCCGACTGCCGCGTGCTTGTCAATAACGCCGCGGTGTTCGAGCGGGCGGACCTGGCCGGCACGACCGAGGAACTGTTCGACCTGCACATGTCGGTGAACCTGAAGGCCCCGATATTTCTGGCGCAGATGTTCGCCGCCCGCGCCGGCAAAGGATGCGTCGTGAACATGCTCGATTCCCGCGTGGCAAGGAACGTCGGGGCGTATTTTGCTTACACGCTTTCCAAGAAGGCCCTGGCCGATTTCACGCTCATGGCCGCCAGCCAGCTCGCGCCGGACATCCGGGTCAACGGCGTCTGCCCCGGCCCGATCCTGCCGCCGGCCGACCAGGCGGACGAGACATTTGACGCAATTATTCCGAAAATCCCCATGCGGCGAAAAGGCGAAGCGGACGAGGTCGTCTCGGCCGTGCGTTTCCTCGTCGAAAACGACTACGTTACCGGCCAGTTCCTCTTCGTCGACGGGGGCGACCACCTGCGGGAATGATCTGGAATTTCAAATTTCAGATTGTAGCCGAAAGCGGCGGCACATATCAGATACGGCCGCTCGTCCGTGTTGAGCTTGCCCGTCGTGCGCGATAGACTTATCGGCTGGAACATTTATCCGGGAAACTTTTCAGAGAATTTATGGAAAGTCCGTTGCTGGAATTTCAGGGCGTGCAGGACGTCGGGCTGCTGGTCTTTCTGTCGGCGGCGGTGGCGGCCGTGGTTGCGCTGTGGGGCGTGGCGCAGCTCGTCGGCGGGCGGACGCGGTACGGCCTGGCGTGTCTTGCCGCTGCGGCCGGGCCGGTGGGGGCCGTGCCTGCTCTGGTGGCCGGAGCGATAGGGGGATATCGCGCTGGCGACGCGCGGCAGGGACGGCTGAGCCTTATCGCCTCGCTCGGGCTTATTGTCCTGACGGCGGCGGCTGTCGCGATAGCCTTTGCGGCCGGCAAAAACGCGCAATCCGTCTGGGCGGCGGTGCTTGTTTTGCAGGTTGCGGCGGCGGTGGGGGTTTTTTACACGTCTGTCTATGGATATCTGGGGGCGGTCAGGATGTCCGGCCTGATGCTGCTGCGCTTGGCCGCGGTGGTGGCGCTGCTGATGATCCTCTTTAAGCCGGTCGTGAGCTTCACCCCGTCGGCCGGACAAAACAGGCAGGCTCTGGCCGTCCTGCTCGACCGCAGCGGGTCGATGGCCACGGCCGACCAGCCGAACCTGCCGGACCGTTTCGGCCAGGCGGTGCAGATGATCCAGTCGCAGCAGCGCCGCATTGACAAACATTTCCGGCCCGCATGGTACTCGTTCGCCCGCGCGCCTCAGGCGGCCGAAAGCCTGGACGACCTTGCCCGCCAGAGGCCCGAAGGGCCGGGCACGGATGGCACTGACATAGCCTCGGCCATCGGCCAGGCCGGGCGGCAGTTCACGCCGGACGAACTGGCCGGCGTGCTGCTGGTGTCCGACGGCATACAGAATGCCGCCGGCTCGCCGGCCGATCAGGCGACCGCGCTGGGCGTGCCCGTCTGGACGGTCGGCGTAGGCTCGACCGAGGAGACGCTGGCCGGCAGGCGGAACATCGCGATCGTCTCGGCCGATACGCCGCTGGAAGTGGTGGCCAACAACGTGGCGACTATTACGGCGGTAGTCAGAGCCACGGGTTTCGCCGGGCAGGACATCCGGCTGGAACTGCTGGAGGAAGGTTCCGACCAGCCGGCCGGGCCGGACGCCGCACAGACATTCCGCACAGACAAGAATGTCGAGACCTTCACCGCCAAACTCAAGTGGACGCCCGGCGCTGCCGCACAGACGCAAGACCAGTCCGCCCAAGCCGACATCCGGCGCATCCGGCTGGTCGTCCGGCCCGACCCGGCAGAGACCACCGACGCCGACAACGCCATGCAGCTGCATACACTGATAACCCAGCCGCAGATCAAAGTGCTCTACGTCGAAGGCTCGATCAGGCCGGAATATAAATTCCTCAAGCGGCTGCTCGAGACCGATCCTAATGTGCAGTACATGGGGCTGGTGCGGGTCGGCGGAAATAATTTTCTGGCGCAGGGTTCGATCGGCGGCAAGCAGCTTGCGGCCCTGCCGTCGAAGATCGAGGAATTCAAGATGTTCGACGTGATCATCCTGGGCGACCTGGACAAGAATTTCATGCCCGATTCGCAGGCGAAGCTGCTCAAGCAGTTCGTAAGCGAGGGCGGTGCGCTGCTGATGCTGGGCGGGCACAGCAGCTTCGGGCCGGGCGGCTGGGGCGGCACGGCCGTTGAGGATGTTCTGCCGGTGAAGGCTGGGGCGAAGTCGGCGGCGCAGGACAGCACGCCGTTCCTGCCGCAGTTGACGGCCGAAGGGATGAGCCACCCGATCTTCGAGGGAATATTCGACTACTTTTTCGGCCCAGGCGCTCGCCAGCCGGATCAGAATATGCAGCGGCTCGCCGACTTAAAAGGCTGCGTGGCGGTCGAGACGGCCAAGAGCGGCGCGACCGTGCTGGCCGTGCATCCTTCGGCCCGCAACGCCGCTGGGCCTCTGGTCGTGCTGGCGGTGCAGCAGTTCGGGGCCGGCAGGAGCGCGGCCTTCACCGCCGACACGACATGGCAGTGGTTCCTGCCCATGCGGGCGCTGGGGGCCGACAGCCCGTATCACCGCTTCTGGGGCCAGCTCGTCCGCTGGCTGGCCGGCGTGCAGGCCAAGGCCAGGCAGTCGCCGACTTCCGTCGTGATTCGCCCGGAACGCAACTATCTCAACCTGGGCGAGCAGATAAAGCTGCTTGCCAAGGTCCAGGACCCCAAGGGCGCCCTGCCGCCGGGCGTGCAGGTTTCGGCGACGCTTCAGCCGGAAAAGCAAGACCAGCAGAGCGAAAAATTTCCGCTGACCGGCTCTCTCGCCAGCGGCCTGTTCGAAGGTGCGATCAAACCGGCCTCAGAGGGGAAATTCACGCTGACCGTAACGGCCGTCGATCAGGACGGAAAGACGCTCGGCCAGGACGCCATGCCGCTGACCGTGCTGCTGCACTCGTCAGAGAAAGACCGCCTGGCCCGCAACGACGGCCTGCTTGGGCAGATCGCCTCTGCCTCGCGCGGCAGATATGCCGACATCTCCGCCCTGCCCGACCTGCTCGACCAGATCATCCAACGGCAGCAATCTCGCGCCGCTGCGGCCCCGCAGATAAAAACCGTTCACCTCTACAACTTCACGGTACTGTTCCTGGTCTTCGTCTGCCTGCTGACCGCCGAGTGGCTCCTCCGCCGCGCCTGGCAGTTGCAATAGCACCACAAAGAGGCGAACGCATGAAAAATCTCATCTCCGTTGCTTTTCTTGCCATGGTTGGCTGCAATGCCGCAGCATCCTCTGATGGCAATCCCACGACCAGCCTCGCTTCGATTCCTCCGAAAGTAGTTGTGCGTGAAATCCATGATATCCGCGATGATTCGCGTGTGGATGTCCTTCTATGACACTAATACACGCGCGAGTTTCCGACAACTTTCCAGCCCAAAAATGGCTGAATTCCACAAGCAGCAAAGTGCTATTGATTAGCGATCATAACCCTGTTTTTCCCCTGTTTTTTTGCATTATACATGGCAGTGTCTGCTTTTTTAATAAGTCCCGATGCGTCCTGGGCATCATGCGGCAACTCGGCAACACCAAAACTCATGGTTATCCATATAGGACCGTTTTCCAGGGAAAACGGGGAATCGCCAATGACATTCCGGAGTCGCTCGGCGACAATTAAAGATCCTTCTTTTCCGGTTTCCGGCAGTATGACAACGAACTCCTCGCCTCCGTACCTGGCGACGATATCCGATCTACGCAACCGCGAGATAACGGAAAGCTCCCCAATCTCGCCGATAAGCCGCTGGCTGATGCCCTTAAGCAGATGATCACCCATTTCATGGCCATAATGATCATTTATCTTTTTGAAATTGTCGATATCCGCAAAAATAAGCGACAGTTTGGTCTTGTATCGCTGGCATCGGGCAACTTCCTCGGTCAGACGGTTCTGGAAATACCGCTTGTTATATAATTCCGTCAAGGGATCCGTCAGGCTGAGTTCTTCGTATTTCTTTATTTCATTCACCAGAACATTGATCCGGTCATCCTCGGTTATCTGCACAAGGTGTTCAAGTTTATCTATCTCTTTTGTTGCGTTTAAAACTTCTGTTTCAAGTTTATTGTGATAGTACCGGAGGAGATCCCGGATCGAAACAATACCCACAAGCTTGCCATTATCCAGTATGGGAATGTGGCGGATGTTATGGGTTTTCATCTTGATATATACGGTATTGTAATCTTCATCCAGTTGGGCAGTGATGGGATTTTTTGTCATAAAACCGGAAACCGGGGCATTAAGCGTTTTCTCCGAAAAGTTAATGAAGCACTTGAACATATCCCGTTCAGTAAAAATTCCAACAAGTTTTTCTCCCTCGCAAATAAGAAGGGCGCCAATACCATGGTTTGCCATCGCTTTTACCGCGTCAATCAGCAGTGTATTCTGTTCGACAACAATGGGAGAACCGGATATCCATTCTCTGATTCGAATATCATTCGATTTAATGGCCATTGCCAGTTACCTTTTGAGCCTCTTGCCCCCCGAAGTTCGGCGGAACCGCCCGCTGATAGCACCTTTGAAAGGCTTCCTGCAACTTCTTGACGATAACACATTTTTGCTCAGTTTGTCAATTGCCTTTAGCCCTACAACGCTACAAAGGCCGTTTTGTCCATAATGATAGGGGAGTCCAACAGCCTTATTTCGCCCTTCTATGAGTAAAGGTCGCCTGTCAAGTCAATAATGTATCCGTCAGGGTTCCAACACCGAAGCGGTTCATCCTTCTATTGCGGCTCATGCAGGCCCGATTATGGTTTTGGAGGCAGCGGCGGCATATTCTTACAG
>JACRIL010000098.1 GCA_016235825.1 Planctomycetota bacterium | reverse complement strand
GTGAAACACTTATATTCTGTATATTTTGCATTATGGCGGAAGTCTGAGATTCTGATTGAAATTATCTCCCTTCCAGTCAACTCCGTTATTTCCTATTGCCATGCGCCAATCATTCCTGGGATCTTGAAAACATACATTAGCCCATTGCCTGAAAAGTTCAGCGAAATTTGCCGCCATTATGTGACCGTTCGCGCCTGTTCCACCATCAAACCAATCGTGTCGGTTGAAAACTACGGGGAATCCCGGAGAACCAAGATCGATGCAAAACTCGTCCCCGTTTCCAACCGGTTTAATTGGCAGCCACTTTCTCATTTGAATAGCCGTTTGACGAGCTAAATTGGTGTCGTCAACACCTCCAAATTTATAACCATCACTCCAGTGAATACTGTTTTTCCTGTCTTCTTCGATGTTTTTTAAACTATCTTTTAAATCACGAATATTCACCCCCACCCATTCAACATCTTCCACGTTATCAATCTCCCATAGAAAAGAAAGGCCGTCACCAACAGTAAAGTAGAACTCTGCCAGATCAAGCGGAAGATTTAATCCCAGATTTTTCTCTGCAATTTCAATATGTTTCTGTTTTAAAGGTTTTCCAGCCTCCCAGGACAAAGGTGGGCTTTTCACTGAGTGGAAACCTTGTTTATTGAGGTATTCAGAAACACGTTTTAATAGTTCAATGTACATGGTGTTATCTTCATGCCTGGATACGCCAAGCGAACTGCTGGTAGGCGTATATTTCCATGCCGGCGATATGTTGCACGGGCGACGGCGGCAGGTCAAGCGCCGCGTTTTTTATCTGCGGCTGACTTGACGAACACCGGGCGGCGTAATGGGTCAGTTACAGGGGGATTGTGGTGCAGGCATCCTGCCTGCAACTCTAAGAATAAAAAATGCAGGCGAGACGCCCGCACCACAAGATGGCTAAAGATCGTTTAGTCTCCCCCTGTAACTGACCCATTATCGGGCGGCGAAGAATCATATTTACCTTGCGTCCCGGATATGCGAAAATCGACCTTTGAATAAGACAAAGAAAGGGATCCGGAATGTCCACAGGCGAACAAACCGTTGCCGCCCTTCGCGAGGCGCTGAAGGTCTCGCCGGACGATTCCGGCGTTAAGCTCTCGATGGCCGGGGCGTATCACCAGCCGGGCGAATCGGACGAGCCGCGCGAGGGCGACGGCAGGATCGCCTTGCCGCGCGAGGGCCGGCCGCAGGACTTCACGATGAATCTCGAGCGGCCCAGGATCGCCTTCAAGGACGTCGGCGGGATGGAGAACCTCAAGGAAGAGATACGGATGAAGATCATCCATCCGCTGGAGCATCCGGCTCTTCGTGCCGTCGCCCGATCAGACGGCCCGCGGCGAGATTCTCCGCGTGATGCTGGCGGGCCATATGTTCAGGATGGTTTTCATGCACGCTCTGATATAATAATCCGGCGAGCGGAATGAAAGCGAGGCGAGTCCGCAGATGGCAAATGTGATAAAAGCGGCCGGGGCGATTGTCGGACGGATTGTCCGCCGGCCGGCGTATATGTTTCTTACGGCCCGGCAGGAAACGCTGGACGCCCAGCCGCCCGAGCGATTTAAAACGGCATGGCTGGGCCTGCTGATGATCTCGGTCGCGTGGGCGGTGCTGGCCCGCGAACTGTGGTGGCTGTCGTGGAGATTTCTGGATGGATTTCTGGCATTTCCGGTCCGCACGCCGGCGATTATAGCCGCGGTAATCCTGCTCTGGCCGATGCGACACTCGCTGAGCGCGGCCGCGAGCCTGACGGGCGGTCGGGCCGCGTCGGGCGGTCCGGTCGCGATCCTGATTTACATCGCGCTTGCCGGGGGGCTGATGTTTCTGCCGAACCGAAACAATTTTTCGGAGCCGGTCCTGCCCGATGCAATCGCCTGGCTAAGGCCCGATGTCCTGCAATATCGTGTCGTCATCCTCATGCCGATCTGGGGGTGGTGGGCCATGCTGATCGTCGGAAAATTCTGCCGCGCGCCGCAGCAGGCATGTCCTGCCGTGGCGGCTATGGCCCGCGGAACCGGCCCGCTCATCGCCGCGGCAGGCCTGGCCCTGCCGATGCTGCTGACGGCCCTCTACTTCAGCCATCTGGGGTGGCGGCACCTTGCGATATCGGGCTGTTGTGCGGCCGCGGCCCTGGCCGGCGGAATAGCGGTCTGCAAACTCATGGGAGGCCTGTGCCGAAACGCCCTGGTCGCGGCGAACCTGCTGACACAATTCGCCCTGCTCGGCTCGTGCCTGATCTGCTATGCGCTCTACCCGGCCTGAGAGCAGTCGCGGAGGTAGCGGGCGGCGGCCGCCAGCCAGTCGGCGGTGAGTCGCCCATTCCAGCGGATTGAGGCGTGGGCCGAACCGACCAGGGTCGCCAGCACGCTCAGCGGTCCGTTGGGCGGAATTTTTCTGGCCGAGGCTTGGGCATTGGCCCAGCCGATCAGGTGGCATCCGGGCGTCAGGCCGTAGCGGCGCTTCATCATGCCGCACATTTCCCGCCGGGCGGCCAGATGGCTGCCGTAGGTCTTGGTCTGCCTGTGCACTCGTGTGGCGGCCAGTTCGCGCGGGACGTGAACAAACTCCGCCCCGCCCTCGGCCAGTCGCAGCCACAGTTCGTGATCCATGCAGAAGTGCAGCCGGATGTCCAGCGGGCCGAATTTTTCCAGAGTGGCGCGCCTGACGAACGCGGCCGGCTGGCTGATGTAGCAGGTTTCCCGCAGCCTGGCCGGGTCGAACGGCTCGGTCGGATACGCCCCGAGCGGCCGGCCCGACTCGTCGATGTTGATCGCCCGGCCGTAGATCACGTCGGCGTCGCCGTGCCGCTGGAAATTTTCCAGCACCGCCGCCAGCGCCCCTGGCAGATAAACGTCATCCGAGTTCAGCCAGCCGACGATCGGCCCGGCCGTCATAGCCACGCCCTTGTTGATCGCGTCGCTCTGCCCGGCGTCAGGCCGCGAAACCCACTGAAAGGCGTCCGAAAAATTTTTCAGAATTTCCAGCGTCGAATCCCCGCTGCCGCCGTCTACGACGACATACTCAACGCCGGGAACCTGCTGGTCCAGCACGCTCCGGATCGTCTGCTCGATAAATTGCCCCTGATTGAACGAGGGCGTTATGATCGAAATTTCAGGCGCCATCTTGAGTTATGATGATAAGTACCTCGCCGGCCAACTGCAAGAGCGCCTATAAACGAACGATGCCCAGGCGGAGGGGGGCCTGGGCATCATTCTATGCAGCATCCCAGATGCAGGTGGAGGGAGACCTGCATCATTAGGGGTGCAACGCAGAACCACTATAATAATACACTGATAATTCAGGTTTTCAAGTTATTTCCGATTATTTGATGGGAAAATTTACCGTCAGAAATAAGAATATAACTCTTTTGTTAATAATAAGATAAGGACAATATGCCGTTTGCCTCCGCAAAAAATTCTGGAAAAAATTTTTCAGCAGGATTTGGGCTAAGTGCTACACCTTATTCATCTGAGACTTCGCCCGTGATCTGCGAAACAGGTTGTATTTTAAAATACACCAGATCGCCCGGAAGCCGTCTTTCCAGCCGATCTTTTTGCCCTCTTCATAGGTCCTGCCGGAATACGAGATGCCCACTTCGTACATTCTGCACCGCAGTTTTGCTATCTTTGCGGTTATCTCCGGCTCGAAGCCGAAACGGTTTTCCTCGATTTTGACGGACTGGATTATCTCCCGCCTGAAGACCTTGTAGCAGGTCTCCATGTCGGTCAGGGTCAGGTTGGTGAAGCAGTTGGACAGGAAGGTGAGGAACTTGTTGCCCATGCTGTGCCAGAAATACAGGACGCGGCGGCAGTCTCCGCCGGCGAACCGCGAGCCGAAGACCACGTCGGCCTTGCCCTCGATTATCGGCTGGAGCAGTTTGGGATATTCCGAGGGATCGTATTCCAGGTCGGCGTCCTGGATAATCACGGCATCGCCTGTCGCCGCGGCAAAGCCGGTCCTCAGGGCCGCCCCCTTTCCCTGATTGAACTCGTGGTAGAGCACCTTCAGCTCTCCGCCGGCCCCGGCCATTTCCTGCAGGATCGCCCGCGTGCCGTCCTTCGAGCAGTCGTCGACGAGGATTATCTCCTTGTCGAGCGGCACGGACCGGACGCGCTGGACGATCTGCCTGATCGTGTCGGCCTCGTTATAGACCGGGATGACGACGGATAGCTTCATATTTTATATGCCTGCAAAACGCCGCGGTTACAGAATGGCCGCAACATCAGCCTCGCTTTGCGGCCCGCTTGACGGCCTTGCGAGTCCGCTCCTTGGCCTTGCGGCGGCGATTCCGCTGCCTGGTGGCCTTCTGATCCTTGCGCATCTTGATGAACCTTTCCTTGCGTCTGCCCATAATGCTGTCCTTTCTGGCCCGGCCCCGCGGATTGCCGGTGCCGTCCGCCGGCGGGATATCCGCTTCAGACGGCCGCTCGTAAATAGTAGCATGGGCGTCTCGCCCATGCTACGTTTTCAACGGCCGGATAGTCGCTATCAATTATCAGATGGCGGCGCGTCATTCAAGAAAATCCCGCGTGCAACCTTGGCATGGGGTGCGTCGGAAAAAGATGTTGGAGTTTTAGCCCCGCCGGATTTAGACTTCCCGTAACTTTTCAGCCGTATGCAATATAACGAGAATGAGGTGGAATCGCCAGCAAAACCGGCAGAAAAAATATCTGCGAATTCCGGGATTTCCGACTTGCGCCCTCGCGCGGAGTATGGCATGTCGGAGACATGGACGATGGAATCGGCAAGGACGCCCGGATTCGAGTGCTGGCGGCTGCGGCATTGGAGGGAAGGCTGACCGACGCTCAGGCAGAGC
>JACRIL010000097.1 GCA_016235825.1 Planctomycetota bacterium | reverse complement strand
TGGGGTTGAACAGAAGTATTTGAGTTCGATCCATCGATGTCGTAGCCCATCGTCTCATGCTGTTCTCCTTGACGGGCACGATTATACCATGCCTGTCAAGATGGCAATTCGCGTGCCAACTAAATCGACAAGCCCTGAAGCGGGGGCCTGTCAAACAAACCAAGCCCGATGAATCGGGCTGAAGAACGGCTTTTCAAAGTACCAGGGGCTTTGAATCTTATTTTCATCCGGTTGATTATAGTCGCCCGGCCCGCCGCGCCAATCGGGCATAACGATTCGTCAACAGTTGATATGCCGCCGGCAGCGGGGTATTGTTGCCACAGGTGGCGAAAAAACCGACAAAGAACTTTGGCTCGCCGTCGCTGTGGCGTCGTCTGGCGGGCCTGCCCGGCCTGATCCGCCGGCAGCTCAAGGGCCGCCAGGTCATCCCGCTGGATTATCGCGTCAGTCCGCGGAGCCGCTACGGATACGGCTCGCCGCCCCTCAAGGCCGTTTACGATCTGCTGAACGCCCGCCGCGGACGATACCAGGCGCTGCTGGGGCATTTCGCCGGCTTGGCCGATTCGCTGGGAAAAATCCCGGCCGGGCAGCCCGGCGACCCGGCCGAACCCTTCTGGAACAACAGCTACCTGCCGCCTCTGGACGCAATCGCGATTTATTCGCTGATCGCGCTGCGCAAACCGGCCAACTTCGTCGAGATCGGCTCGGGCAACTCCACCATGTTCGCCCGCCGGGCTATATGCGACCACAACCTCCCCTGCCGCATCACGTCCATCGACCCGATCCCGCGGGCCGAGGTCAACGACCTGTGCGACAGCGTGATCCGCCATGGCCTGGAACAGGTTGACCTGAATTTCACAGACATCCTCCAGCCGGGCGACATCCTTTACATGGACGGCTCGCACAGGTGCTTCCAGAATTCCGACGTAACCGTGTTTTTCCTTGAGGTCCTGCCGCGCCTGCGGCCCGACGTGCTCGTCGGCATCCACGACGTATTCCTGCCGGCCGACTACCCGCCGCGATGGCTCGAGCGGTTCTATTCCGAGCAGTACGTGCTGGCGGCCTACCTGCTGGGCAAAGGTTCGGCGATGGATATTATTTTGCCCGCCGCATTCGTGGCCGACGACCCGGAACTTTCCCAAACCCTCGCGCCTCTGGCCGGACTGCCCTGCCTGAAAGGTCGGGAAATCTCAGGCGGCTCCTTCTGGTTTGTTTCGGGATAGAATTATTTCGCATATAAAAATCGGCGCTGCGCCCAATCGCCATTTGCTTGTAGACGCCAGTAAATATCAAAGCCCTGACGATTCCACCAGCCCGGTCGTATCTTTAGAGCCTATCCGGATAGGCTCTAAAGAAGAATCCCGCTTGAGGTTGTTCATATCAGTGGGGATTTTACAAGACCCATGTTGCGCCCGCATCCAGATTTTCGGGGCGCGGGTTTGACAAGAAATCGTACTGTTGTTTTTTGCCGTCCATTACGCCCGTTGGCTCAGATAATGGCCCCGGCGGAAAATTCTCGCGTCAGCGGCCTGATTGTGCGGCGCCAACCCTTGTAATGAACCTCGCAATGACTCTATAATCATGTTCCGATTATTGCCGTCAGGCCGGGAAAAAGTCCCGCAAAACGCCGATAATCTATAATAATGGATAACTGCAAGGAACAGCGTTTAACCCTGAAGAAAGAGAGCCGTCAATGAAATCACGCATCGCGATCATGTCTGCCGCGGCGTTCTGTCTGGTTTATGCCGGCTGCAACGGAACGGCGCCGGCGACCATGCCGGTTGTCAAGGTTCCAGGGGCTTTGGTAACAGTAACGCCCGAGGTGAACGCGGCCGTCGGAGCCATTGGCGGGCTTGACGCATGGACCAGGATCAACAGGTTTCAGGCGAATCTGGTGCTGACTGTGTGGAACGCCGACGGCAAGGCGCTCGTGAATCGCTTTCGCCTGGTCGTGAACCTCCGCGATTCAAGGCTTACGGCTGTTACGAGCACTTCCACGGGCCAGTGGAGCGTTTCGGTTACGCCTTCCGGCGGAACCGTCTCGGGCGACGGATACACTGCCGGAGAAGATTTCGGCAAACTGCTGCTGGCGGGTTTTCAGGCCATCCTGCACGATGTCGGCGGCCCGCTGAATCTGGCGTACCGCGAGCAGGCCGGACAGGCACAGCAGGTGCAGATCAGCGGGAACAAATTCGTCCGCATACCCGTGGCCGGCGCCGCGTCGCGGGCGATCGCCTATTATTGCGACCCGGTTGCCATGACGCTGATCTGGATGACCGCCGGGGCCGACGAACCGGGACAGGACGGCACGGTCAGCGTCTACACGTACGGGATGCTTCCCAACGGCATGTTTTTCCCATCCAGCATCAGGTGCGTGAAAATAGGCCAGTACGCCCTCATCGGGAAAACGCTGGTCTTCGAGGCCGACTTTTCAGACGTTAATCTGAGCGAGTGAAACCCGGTTTTGCTGACTTGCCGCCCGTTTGGGGTTCTATAATTCATATAGGAAAGGCTGGTCCCGGCGTTTCCGGCGGCCGGCCGCGTTTGCGAACAGGTCTTGAACCGGCTTGCGATAAAAACCGTCAGAGCGAGATGAGCCTGGATATAAATCACATCCTGAACGAATGGCCCTACGAGCCGGGCCAGGTCAACGTCCGCCGCATCCGCGGAGAGGACGGCAGGGAGAAGATACAGCTTCGCCTCGACCTGGGCCTGCTTCAGATGGAAGTTGCAGGCCGGCCCGACGGACAGCGCCCCCACGGCCACGAGTGCCTGCTGGCTTACTACGAACACCAGCTTCAGCGGTTCAGGCAGGACAACGGCGCCGACGAGGGCTTCAAACTCGATGAGCAGGCCTGCGAACTTCTGCGGGCCGAAGGGCTGATGTATTATCATCGCTACGTCGCCGAGTTCGTGCTGGAGGACTTCGAGGCGGTCGAACGCGACACCATGCGGAACATCCGAATGTTCGACTTATGCAGAAAATACGCGGCCGAGGAATCCGACCGCCTCGTGCACGAGCAGTATCGGCCTTACGTAATTATGATGTGCACCAGGGCCAGGGCGCGGATCGCGCTGCGCGACAATCGCCCGCGGGCCGCGCTGGCCGCTCTGAGAAAAGGCATCGAGGACATACAGGATTTCTTCCGCTCGCTGGGGCAGGAAAAACTCGTGTCGGGCTCCGGCGAACTTGCTCTGCTGAGGGCGATGGCAAAGGAAATCGAATCGTCCATCCCGATGGACCCGCTGGAAAAACTCCGCAAGCAGCTCGCCCAGGCCGTCAAAGATGAACGATACGAGGACGCCGCCGGCATCCGCGATGAAATGAGAAAAATCTCCGGCGACAACCCCGATGCCTCAGCCCAGCCCGGCGAAACCGGCTGATTTCCCGGGATGGGGCGGGATGAGGGCAACTGAAGATCGGGGCCAGGGTGGTTCGATAGGTCAGACGGATTGTGCCGCATCTTGCCGGCGGCTTTACGTTGCGAGAGTTGCTGCCCGCGTCAGGTTCAAACAACTTTTTTAACGGGCTCTAATGTTTGAAAGTGTTTCTGGCTATGTCGCGGATGCAGTTGAAGGCCTCGCCCAGTGCGTAGCACAGCACGCCCAGGACGGCCGTAATCCCCAGCAGCACGCCCAGCATGAAGCGGTCTTTGACTTCTCCGGCAAACATGTAGATACCCAGGCACAGCGCGGCCATCCAGCAGAAGACGCCGACAACCTGGAGCGCGCCGGCAAGGCCCTTCATGGCGTTGTAGGGAGGCGGGGCGGCGTGCTGCTGGGCCTGCGAGCCGGCGGGAACCTGATACTGATGGGCCGGGTTGGCGTCAGGGTCTTTGCCCATGACAGCCGCCAACTGGTCCAGGCTGCTGGAAACCTGCAAGTCGAACACCTCGACCTTGTCGGTCGGCTCGCTCTTTGCATCCGGCTGTTCGCCGCCCTGGGCGTTGCCGGGAATCGGGAATACCGTCTGGCACTTCGGGCAGCGGCCTTTCTTGCCTGCCATCTCACGCGGCACGCGAACCCTTGTGCCGCACTTGGAGCATTTGAAATGTATCATCCCTGTCATATTATTTTAACCCGCTTTAATGCCGCGCGGACGCGGCAGGTCAGAAAAGCCCCGAAAATACTATTAAAACTATCGGCAATTTGCAACAGCGGATTGACGGTTTTAACTTGTTCGCCCGGTCCGCCAAGGCATTCGCGCCGGCCGGCCGGAAGGTTATAATCCCCGACTTCGGCGAAATGCTCATGAAGGATCGGCATAAATGCCACCGCAGATAATCTTTGAGATGGACGGCGTCAGCAAGGCCTACGGCGACAAGGTCGTGCTGAGCGACATCAGCCTGGGCTTCTATTACGGGGCCAAGATCGGCATCGTGGGGGAGAACGGCTCGGGCAAGAGCACGCTCCTGCGGATAATGGCCGGGCTGGACAAGGACATCCACGGCCAGGTCCGAATGTCAAAGGGGATGCGGGTGGGCTACATCGCCCAGGAGCCGCAGCTCGACCTGGACAAGACCGTCCGGCAGAACCTGACGAAGTCCGTCGCGTCGATCCAGCAGCTTATCGACGAATACAATTCCGTCAGCGAACAGATGGGCGACCCCGACAAGGCCGGCCAGATGGACGACCTGCTGGAAAAAATGGGCAAGCTCCAGGAGCAGATAGACGCCTGCGGCGGCTGGGAGGTCGAGCGCCTGATGGACATTGCCTCCGACGCGCTGGTCCTGCCGCCAGACGACATGCCCGTAAAACTGCTTTCCGGCGGCGAGCGGCGGCGGGTGGCCCTCTGCATGGCCTTGCTGGAAAAGCCCGACCTGCTCCTGCTCGACGAGCCGACCAACCACCTCGACGCCGAGACCGTCGCATGGCTGGAGAACGCACTGCGGGAATATCCCGGCACGGTCATCATCGTTACGCACGACCGGTACTTTCTGGACAATATCACCAAGTGGATACTCGAACTGGAGAACGGCCGGGGCCTGCCGTTTGAGGGAAATTATTCCTCGTGGCTCAGGCAGAAGGCCGAACTGCTGCGAATGCTGGAAAAAAAGGAGACCGAGCGGCAGCGGACGCTCGCCCGCGAACTGGAATGGATCAGCAGCTCGGCCAAGGGGCGCAACCAGAAAAACCAGGCCCGCATCAACCGCTACGAGGAACTTGCTGGGCGGAGTTTCGAGGTCGGCACGAGCGAGACGGTTATCCAGATTGCGCCGGGCCCGCGGCTGGGCGACAAGGTGCTTATCGCCGACCGGCTGACCAAGGGTTACGACGACACGCCGCTGCTGAAGGACTGCTCGTTCAATCTGCCGCGCGGGGCCGTCGTCGGCGTGATAGGCCCCAATGGCAGCGGCAAGACCACGCTGCTCCGCATGATCGTCGGGCAGGAAAAGCCCGACGCCGGCCGGCTCGAACTGGGGCCGTCGATCGTGCTGTCGTACGTCGATCAGAACCGCGATGCGCTTGACGCCCAAAAGACCGTCTTCGAGGAGATAACCGGCGGCAAGGACAAGATCGAACTGGGCAGCGTGTCGATGAACTCGCGGGCCTACGTGGCCAGGTTCAACTTTCGCGGGCCGCAGCAGCAGAAGCTCGTCGGCGAGCTTTCCGGCGGCGAGCGGAACCGCGTCCACCTTGCCAAGCTGCTGAGGCGCGGCGGAAACCTGATACTGCTCGACGAGCCGACCAACGACCTCGATGTCGCGACCATGCGGGTGCTCGAGCAGGCGATAATCGAATTCCCCGGCTGCGTCATGGTCATCAGCCACGACCGCTTCTTCCTGGACCGCATCTGCACCCACCTGCTGATTATCGAAGGCGCCGGCCGGACCACCTGGTTCACCGGAAACTTCCAGGCCTATGAGCAGAGCCTCCTCGACGCCGGCTCAGACCGCCTCGCCCACCGACGAGGAAAATACAAACGACTCGCGCTGAGATAACAAAATCGGGTGGCAAGACAGTGTTTGCGGCCAGGCAGGATGCTCACCCATGGCCGACTGGGAAAATATGTGTGTCGGAACCCCCGATATGGTAAAATTGTGCTTGTAAAAAATGGCAATGGAGACGGCGGAAAATATGACTACAACGAACTCTGCGCTGTTTTGTGCCGTCTCTATCCTCCTGTTGATGTCAGGATGTGCTCAACAGGTTTCATCACGCCCAAGTGCAGATGGTGAGCCAAACCATCTACAATCGCATGTGCCAGTGTATTATTCCTTCAAAACGCCTTATATTGATAATGACAATCATTTCGCCCAAGGGACTAAAAGCAGAACAGTGGTTGAAAAGTATGTAGGCAGTATTTCATCCAAAGAAGTATTGGGAAAAGCCGCCTTTTATATCGAGGTCGAGATCATGGCAATTGAAAGTTTCAGGTTGTGCCAAAGATTGCATGACGTTGAATTAGTTGGAGCAGGTCTGTACGCGTTTGTGACCTGTTATACAGGGGGAAGTGTCGACTTCCGTCGCGAAGCTTGGGCAAAGATACCCTTTGATAAAATCCAGCAAGACTTGTTGGGGCTATCCTTCAAGCTCGGATTTCGTGATCCTCAGATCAAATGGACCGATCCAAGTGTTAAAAAATATGTACATAATTTAAACACAAAAGCGACAAAGTAATCCCGACGAGCGGCACGGTTTGCTTGCAAGCCATGCTGCCCCAGCGGAATAGTCCTTCAGCCCCGAAGGGGCTGCTGAGTGTAGCCACGGGTGGAGCGACGCAGCGGCGAAGCCGCTCGACGCGGAACCCGTGGACAGTCGTCATTCAACAGGATTCCAGATTATCGCTCGCGCCTCTGGCAGACGATCCAAAATTCCGGAACGAACCAGCTGGCGATCCTGGTTGTTTCACAAGACCGTTGGTGGAGGTATTCGGGAATTTTGTCCGGCCTGCCAGTGGCGGGATCGGAAAAATACATTGATCGGCGACCTTTCCCCGGGTTCCGCTTCCGGCTTCGCCAAGGCTACGCCGGACAAGTCGTCCGCCTGACGGCGGACTTCGCTCCACGCCGGGGCTACTATCTGCCGGCTCTTCGAGCCTGCGAAACTGTCGCTTTGAATATGCAAGGCACTATTGCCTTGAATGGTAATGCAGATAAAAACTGTCAAGCCCGACGATGTTGATTCAGTCGTCATTCTCGTTTGTGGAAAATAAAAAAGAACATGCTCGCAAACAGATGCGAACATGGGAGGCGTTTTTACGGCGGCAGTTTTGCACAACCCCACACGACCGCGGGTGGATACCTTCTCTTCGGCGCGCCTTCCGGCAGCAGGGAGGCCAAAGACGCCTGGACGGTGAAGGCGCCCGATGGCGTCTGGATGAAGGCGGTCCTTCTTGCCGGGGATGCGGTCTTCTTTGCCATGCACCCAAACCTCGGAGATCCCGCAAAGGGCGAACTGTGGATCACCGGAGCGAGCGATGGAAAGGACTTGGGCAAAATAATTGTCTCCGGAGCGCCGCGGTTCGACGGCCTGGCAGCCTCCGAGGGACGACTCTTTGTGTCGACGCAGAACGGAAAGGTGATCTGCCTGGGCAAAGATTAATATCGGAGACCGGTGGCATGACAGGTTTTTGCGGCAAGGGGTGAAAATGGGGGCGTCTTGGGCGCATCTGTTTGCGGCCATATTGCCGGGCGGCGGCAATGCTGATATCATGCCGGCATGAAAACCCGATACAAGGCTGTATTATTCGACCTGGACGGCACGCTTTTGGACACGATCGACGACCTGTCCGATTCGATGAACGCGTCGCTGGCGTCGCTGGGCCTGAGCGGCCACGGCGTAAAAGAATACAAGATTTTCGTTGGCGAGGGTATCGAGCACCTTGCAAAGCGGTCCCTGCCGGAGAATCGGCGCGATCCGCAAACAATCAAAACGCTCGTGGCGGCCATGCGGAAGGAATACTCGCAGCGCTGGGCAGCAAAAACAAAACCTTATGACGGCATTGTGGAATTGCTTGCGGACCTTGCAAAAAAGGGGCTGAAACTGGCCGTGCTGTCCAACAAGCCGGATGATTTTTCCAAGCTGATGATAAGACATTATTTCCCGACGACGGAGTTTTCGGCGGTGGCCGGCCACATTCCCGGCGGGACGAAAAAGCCCGACCCCACCGGCGCGATTGCGATAGCCGAATCGCTGCACCTTCGCCCCGCGGAATTCATTTATATTGGCGACACCAACACGGACATGCAGACGGCCGTGTCGGCCGGAATGTTCCCGGTGGGGGCCCTGTGGGGTTTTCGGTCAGCCGGCGAACTCACCCAAAGCGGGGCGAAAGTTTTAATCGAATCGCCCATGCAACTGCCCGAACTGCTTGATAAGCTCAACGGCTAACGCTCTGCCAGCCGTCAATCCTGTTTCGGCAGCGGAGGCTCGTCCTGGCCCTCGACGTAGAAATTTAGTAACTTATCAACCGTCTGCAACGGATTGCACGGGAAGCTGTGCAGTCGGCCAGTGGAGAGATAGGCGCGTAGTGCGGAGGCGATGGTTTTCACGGGGTCATGGCCGCGGAGCTTGAGCGTGCGATAAACGCTCATCAGTGCGGCTTGCGTCGTCGCCCCTTTGTCGGAGCGGTTGGATTGGCTGTTCTTCCGGATGATGACGGCCGGGCGGATCATCCGCTCGGCGTGA
>JACRIL010000096.1 GCA_016235825.1 Planctomycetota bacterium | reverse complement strand
TATGCCGCCGCTGCCTCCAAAACCATAATCGGGCCTGCATGAGCCGCAATAGAAGGATGAACCGCTTCGGTGTTGGAACCCTGACGGATACATTATTGACTTGACAGGCGACCTTTACTCATAGAAGGGCGAAATAAGGCGTTCAGATTTAGCAATCAAACGAATAAAACAACCTTTGTAGTTTTGCAATGCTAATTGCACGGAGAATCAAATGAAACTTACCGACGAACAGATGAAGAAGACCTGGGAAGATTCCTTCAGCGAGCAGGTTGCCCGGCAGGCATACAACACCTCGCCGGTCGAGGCGCTGGTGCGGAACATCGCTTACTATCTGCGAGAGAAATGCCCGCAGGGCAATTATGAAAAGCTGCATTTCATGGAGATGGGTTGCGGGGCAGGGCCGAACCTGATCTGGCTGGCGCAGAAGGGAATCAAGGTCAGCGGCGTGGACATCGCGCCGACCGCGCTGGAACTGGCCAGGAACAATCTCGCGCACGCCGGCTATTCCGGCAAGATCGGGCAGCTCGTCGAGGCGTCGGTCTGCAAGACGCCGTTCGCCGACGGCACATTTGACGGCATACTCGAGGCCTGCGTCTTTCAGCATTTGGCCAAAGAGGACCGCATCGCGGCCTTCAACGAGGTCCGCAGGCTTCTCAAGCCGGGCGGGCTTTTCGTCGGATACATGCTGGCAGAGGGGCACAGCGTGTTCCAGTCGAAAAAGTCGCAGCAGCTCAAGGACGACGCCGGCACGCTCATGCTCGAAGAGGGCAAGAGCAAGTTCTACCTGACCAACATCGGCCTGTCGCATTTTTTCAGCAAAGGCGAGTACGCCAAACTGCTGAAAGGCTTTTCGATAATCGACCCGTGCCTTGCGACCTACTACCTGCCGAAGTTCGAGGCCGCCAAACGCGGCTATCCGGAATACCTGCAGGCCATGTGGGCCCTTTACGCCGTCAAATAACAATGCCGACGACCGCCAACCCGCTCTGGAACCCATGGTGCAGCGACGCCCGCACGCTGGAACTTTATCGCAAGAGATGCCGGCGGGAGGCGGACGAGATGACCTGCGCGGCCCAGGCGGCGGGTATTTTTGGCAAGCTTTGCAAACCCGGTGAAACTCTTTTGGATGCGGGCTGCGGTGGCGGATATTATTGGTGGTCTTTGGCGAATCGGGGCGTCAAGGTCGAATATTCCGGCCTGGACTACACGCCGGAGATGATCGAACTGGCCCGGGCTGAGATGTGCCAGCGGGCACATCTGCCGGCCGAGCGGTTCATTCTGGATGCCATCGAAAACCTCGACCGGCCGTTCGACAACATCCTCTGCTTCAACGTCCTGACGAACAATCCGCATTATGCCCTGCCGCTTGAGCGGCTGCTGGCCTGCGCGAAAAAACGCATCCTCATCCGCGAGAGCATGGGTGATGAACTGATCGTCCGCTACACGCCCGACCCGTATCTGGACGAAGACAAGAGGCACATCCGGGTCTATCACAATCAATATCCGCTGGCTGAGGTTAAGGCGTTCATGGAGGAAAACGGTTTTGCGGTTACGTCGATAGTTGACGAACGATCGAAAGACGGCGTCGAGATGGTCGTGGATATCCCGCACCGCTGGCGGATACTGCTCGGCGAGCGGAAAAATACGAAAGGCGGGCGGTGAAATGTCCAGGATTGCGGGAATCGCGGGCAGCGCGGCAGGCGAGGACGGATTGGATCGGCTGGTTGAATCGATGCTGGCCGCCCAGGTCGCCCCGACAGCCAGGTTCGACAAAAAGATCGTGAAGGCGGCCGGGCCGGCGAGTCTCGGTTGGCGCGGCGGAGGCGAACCGAACGTCGCCGAGTTTGACGGCGTAACGGTCGTGATGGACGGCGTGATTTTTGACGGTCTGGCTCGCGAAGGGATCGAGTCTGACGCAAAAAATTTTGCCCGTCGATATCGTCAGGCCGGCATGGAACAAACGCTGATCGAGGCCAACGGCGATTTCGCGATGGTCCTGTGGGATTCACGCAGCGGCGAGTTTTTTCTTGCCCGCGACAGGTTCGGGATCAAGCCGCTGTATTACACCGTGTCTGATGATAGGCTTGCGTTCGCATCGAGGCCGGCCGGCCTGCTGGCGCTGCCGTTCGTCTCGCGGGCCGTGAATAAAAAGTTCGTCGGCCTGTTCGCCGGTTCGCACTACCGGACGTTCGACAACGATCCTGACGCCAGCCCATACACCGGCATCTGTCAGTTGCCCGCAGCAAGTTGGTTGGCCTTCAGGGATGGGCAGATCAGTCGCGGCAAATTTTGGCATCTGGAAGACCGCGGCAACCTGGCGGGAGCCGAGGATGACCTTGCCGGCCGGTACCGTGACATGCTGATCGAGGCCGTCAGATGCAGGCTCGCCCGGGCGGGCAAGCCCGGCTTCACGCTCTCGGGCGGAATGGATTCCTCGTCGATACTGGCGTGCGCGGTCAAGGCCTGCGGGGTCAAGCAGCACGCATTCTCGAGCGTCTATCAGGACAAGACTTTCGACGAATCGGACGACATCCGGACGATCCTCGACGCGGCGGTCGCAAAATGGCACCAGATCCCGATAGGCATACCCGACGTATTCGGCCTGGTGCGGCGGATGGTTCGCGCGCACGACGAGCCGGTGGCGACGGCGACGTGGCTGTCGCATTATATTTTATGCAAGCAGGCCGCGGGCGAGGATTTCGGCGGGCTGTTCGGCGGGCTGGGCGGCGACGAACTCAACGCCGGCGAATACGAATATTTCTTTTTCCACTTCGCCGATCTCAAGACCGCCGGCAGGCAGGACGACCTGGCCCGCGAGATCGAGATGTGGGTCAAATATCACGACCATCCGATCTATCGCAAAAGCCGCCAGGTGGCCGAGGAGGTTTTGGCAAGGGTTGCCGATCTGAAACATCCCGGAGCGTGCCTGGGCGACCGCAAACGCCTCGACCGCTACGCCGACGCGATCAACAAGGATTTTTTCGACGTCAGGTCGTTCCAGCCTGTGATGGACGGGCCGTTCGGCAGCTATCTGAAAAATCGCACGTGGCAGGACATGAGCCGCGAGACGATTCCCTGCTGCCTGCGGGCTGAGGACAGAAATTGCGCCGAGTTCGGCCTGGATAACTATCTGCCGTTCTTCGATTACAGGTTGGTCGAGTTCATGTTCCAGATTCCGGGCACGCTGAAATTCCGCATGGGCGTTACGAAGCACCTGCTGCGCCAGGCGATGCGGGGCGTGCTGCCGGAATCGACGCGGACTCGAATCAAGAAGACCGGCTGGAACGCCCCGGCCCACGTCTGGTTTTCGGGCAAGGGCATGGATGCGGTCCGCGACATGGTCGGCTCGAAGGCGTTCCGGCAGCGGGGCATTTACAATCTGCCGGAAGTCCAGCGCATTATCGACGAGCACGAGCAGATCGTCTCGACGGGCAAGGTCGCCGAGAATCACATGATGTTCCTCTGGCAGATGGTGAACCTGGAACTCTGGCTGGAAGACTTCGGCCTGAAGGTTTGATGTGTAACCCATAGGTTGATTGACAGACCATTTTATTTTACTCTGTCAAAACTACAGCGCTACGAAGTTTTGCGAGTATGTTTTTCCCGCGGGTTTTACATGAACATAGTCCCCCTGCTGGCGCAGGGGGCTTTATGAATGATTCGCTGATGGAATGTTTTTAGAGCCCCGCATGTAAATGCGGGGATGCTGCTGTTTGTGTGATTAATCCTGCCCGGTCGCCGGAGTTGACATTGTTAATAGCGTCAAGCATACTTTTGTCCGAAAGGTGGGTGTGCCATGGCGACAAAGGGGCGAAATCGGCCGCGTCCACCGCCCCGGCCAGACAGCCGGACCTTATTTTACGGCAGCCGCCGGCAATTTTATGAGCGGCGTCCCCGCGTTTACTGCGTGCCGGAGAAATGTTTGAACACCTCGTGGGCATAGAGTCCGGCCGCGGAAGCCCCGCCGTCGATCACGCACGACTGGCCCGTGATGTACTCGGCGGCAGGCGACGCGAAGAACACGGCGGCCCGGGCCACATCCTCCGGGCTGGCCAGCCGGTTCTGCGGGATGGTCTTGCATCGTTCGGCCAGTTTTTCGGGTCCCCAGAGTTCGTCCATCATTTCGTTCTTGACCGGTCCGGGCACAAGGGCGTTGGCGGTTATCCTGTGTTCCGCAAGCTCAACGGCCTGGACCCGCGTGAGGCTGACCAGCGCTGCCTTGACCGTGGAATACGCGGTGAACCCGTAAAGCGCAAACGCGCTGGCCACGCTCGACATGTTGAGGATTCGGCCGCCGCGGCCCTGGGCGACCATGCGCTGGGCCGCCGCCTGCCCGCAGTAGAACGCGCCGGAGAGATGCACGTCCAGGAATCGCTGCCACATCTCGGAAGTCATGCTCAGGAACGGCTGAAAACCCGACATTCCGGCGTTGGACACAAAGATGTCCACCCCGCCAAACCGCTCGATCGCGCAGTTGACAAGGCGAGCGGCGAAGGTTTTGTCGGCGACGTCGCCGAGACAGACGGCTGCCGCGGCGCCGGCTGCCTCGATTTCCCTCGCCACCTGCGCGGCACGCTGCTCGTTCGTCCCGTGCACCATGACATTTGCGCCCTCGGCGGCAAACGCGACGGCTATTGCCCGCCCGATGCCACGGGTCGAGCCGGTTACGATTGCGATTTTTCCCTGCAATAATGCGGGCATGACCCTTTCCTTTCGTAAGACCATATTCTACAAATGTAACATTTCGCCCGTCTGCAACACATAACAAATTGAGGTGGGATCAGCAATAAAATCAGCGGTAGAATCGGCAGGAAAATAATCTGGAAATTCCGGGGGGCCGACTTGCGCCCTCGCGCGGAGTATGGCATGTCGGAGTCATGAACAATGAAATCGGCAAACGCCGGACGAGTTGGCGAAACCGGAACGCCCTCGGCACATTTTCAACGGGCTGTTAAAGGCGGGAAAAAGCGATTGCATAATTCAGCCATATGATGTAATATGCCTCCGGTTGATGACGTTTTGCCTTGTCAGACCGCTGAAGCGGGAAAGAGATCATGGGAATGACGGAAACAGGCATAATACTGGGATTTTTAGAGCGGCTCGGATGGGGCGAGATCACGGTCATCCTGATCGTGGCCCTGGTTTTGTTCGGCGGGTCGCAGCTGCCAAAGCTGGCCCGGCGCCTGGGCCGGGGCGTTCACGAATTCCAGGAGGGCATCAAGGGCACCAAGGATGCGTTCGAGAAGGGGCTTGTCGAGAGTGACAAACCCGAAGGCGACAAGCCGAAAGACGGCAAGCCCGGCGACGCCGACTCCGGCATAGCCAGGTCCGGCGACAACGGCTCGAAGGTCGATTCGCCCAAGGCCTGAAGATTATTTCCGGCCTTGACTGGCCGGAGATGTTGACGGGCTTTTGCCTGAGGCAAGTTTCAATTTCTCGACGAATCTGCTGTCCGGTTCGCCGCCCATATCGCTGAATGTCTTCACATCGGCAATAGCCTGATCGATCCGGCCCATGCGTTCCATGCAGACGGCCCGGTTGAAATAAGCGTCCCGATAACCCGGCTGGAGGCGTATCGCGGTCTCGATGTCAGCAAGGGCTTGTTCGTATCGGCCCATCATGCCCCAGGCCGCGCCGCGATGATTGTGCGGCTGGACGAACAAAGGATATTCTTTTATTGCCTGATCGAATTGTGCGATGGCCGCCGCGATATCGCCTTTTTCCATCAGCGCCCTGCCGCAGCCGACCATCGCACGCGGATTATGCGGGCTTTTTGCCAGCGTGTCGGCCCAGAGCGATTCAGCGGACCGGTAAACGCCGTTTCGCTGGATTGTCAGCGCGGATAAGACAATCGCCAGGCCCGCCAGAATGGCCAGGCACGCGCCTGCGGTTATCCTGTCGCGGCCGGAATCATCCGCGGCGTTTGTCCGTCCGGCGGCGAATTTTCCGACAATCCATCTTGTCGCCGCGAATCCGCCGATCGCGGCCAGGCTCGTTATCGCCGCCAGCGGCAGATACATGCGATACTCGAACGCGATCTCCGAGACCGGCAAAATGCCGGACGTTACCGACAGGACGGCGAAGAAAAAGAATCCCGCAAAGCCGAGCGGGCTTCCGCGGAAGATTGCCCGGCAGGTCAGCGCCGCCAGGGCGATCAGCCCGGCCGACGCCAGGGCGATCCGCCACGGGTCCGTCTGGATCGGCCAGAAGTAATCGAAGCACAGACCGGCCGGCCAGACCGACAGGCCCAGATAGTGCAGCAGCACTTCCGGCTGCGTCATGGCGTAGCCGCCCCACGTGATGCTCTTGCCGGACAGCATGTTGTCCGAGCCGCGCATGCCGGACTGCATCATGCCCCAGATGATAAATCCCCACGTGCAGGCCAGCGCGGCGTAGAAAATCCGCCGGCCGGCGAGCGCCTTTCGGATCGAGCCGGAATAGAACAGCCAGTCGCATGCCAGCACGACCAGCGGCGCGGTGGCCATCACCTCTTTGCAGCCCATGCCCGCGGCGCAGCAGGCGACGGACATCGCCAGCCAAAGCCCCGGCCGGCCGGAATCCAGCGACCTGCAAAAGCAGTAGAGCGTCAGCAGGTAGAACAGGGCCATCAGCGATTCGCACCGCTGAACGATATAAGTAACGGCCTGCGTCGCCAGCGGGTGGACGGCCCAGAGCAGCGCGGCTGCGAAGGCCAGGCCGGCCGAGACGGCACGCAGATATTCCGGAACCACCGGGCGAAGCAGCAGCCGGCGAACCAGTCCGAAAAGCGTCAACGCTGCCAGCAGATGAACGGCCAGGTTCAGCGCGTGATAATCCCAGACGTCCAGCCCCCCGGCGGCGTAATTGACGGCCAGCGTGAGATTGGCGACAGGCCTTCCCCCGACGCTGGTATGCGCCGGCGGATGGAACACGTCGCGAACGTTGCCCAGGTCGCGGATGGATCGGTTCTGGACGATCGACGGAACGTCGTCGAAGACGAAGGGGCAGGAAAAAGTATTGGAATAGCAGATTATCGCGGCCAGTGCGATTGCGGCCCCTGCCGCCGGCACGCGCCATGCCGGGATCGAAGATATCCGGCCCGACCGGTCGGCTGGGCCTTGCGGGGCCATCGGCGGCTACCTCGCCCCGCCGATCTGGCCGCGGGAACCCAGATAAAAACTCTGCCCGACCGAGATCGTTATGTTGCGGTCGGCCTTGCGGGCCAGTTCCTCGGCGCTGTCGGCGAAGAGCGGCGAAATCTCGATCGCGGTCGACACCTGTCCGTCGGCGTCGCGCGGCACCTTTATTCCCGCCTGTTCCAGCCAGACTGTCCATCGCCTCACCTGGGCGTGCAGGCTGGTCGAGAGGCTGTCCTCGCCGGCGGCGTTTTTGATCGGGCTGAATTCTTCATCGCGCCGCGTCTCAAGGATCACGGTTTTTTGAGCCAGCGGCAGGGCGTCGAAGACGAACATCTCTATCTTGACGGCGTTGGGCTTTTCGGGGTTGACGGCGCCGCCGGCCGGGTCGATGCACGGAACTTTCTTGTCGGCCCTGTGCCACGGCAGCGAGCACCGGCCGCCCTTGGTCAGCCGCTCGACGAACGAGCGGGACAGCACATGTATCGCGATGCTGCCGGCGGAGAATTTCAACCGCCCGTCCGGGTTGCATGCCCGCGCCAGATGCTCCGGCAGGTCCGAATATTCGATGACGGCAACTCGCCCGTTGACCACGCAGAAATTGCCCAGCTTTTCCATCGGGTCGCGCTTCGGCAGGCACTTGGCAGACATCTCGGCGCCCTGCAATGCGTGCAGGCCGATGAACAGCGGGTCCAGGCACCGCACCAGCGGGTTATCGACCTGGAAATAACTTATGTATTCGACGCCGCGTTTGGCCATGTCGTCAAGCGCCCCGCTGGTCTGCATCGCAAGCAGGCTGCCGCCGTGCCCGTTGGGGCTCATCGCAAGGCGGTCCTTCCTGGCCATCACCAGTTTGCCGTCAAAGCCGAACGCCGGCATCTGGCCCTGCGCGAAGAAGATCACGTCGTTGTGGTTGAAGCCCCAGAAATCATTCTGGCGGAAGTGCGCCTTGGTGGCCACGTCGTTGTCCGGCGAGGTCATTATGTACCACGGAATCGGCACGCGAGCCCGCTTGGATGCGGCCATTATCTGCTCGGCAAACAGCCGGAACAGCGGCTTGCGGACCACCGGGGTCGCTTCCAGGCACCCCTTGGGCCCTTCGTACCCCAGCCGGCTGCCCTGTCCGCCGGCCACCACGAAGGCCGCCACCTTGCCGGCCGCGATCAGGTCCTGCCCTTTTTTGCGGGCGGCGGCATACTCGGCCTCCTGGGCCTGGTTCTGCGGGCGGACGGGCATTATCGTCGGAGGCTGGATGTTGCCTGGAATCTCGCAGATGGGCTTATTTTTAATATATGCGGCGATCAATTCGTCCAGGTAGTTAAAGTCGATACCCGCAAGCTGCTGAAGCAGCGAGGTCTGCTGGGACGGGCTCAGTTCGTCCCAGAATTTCAGCATGTGTCCCTGGCCGTGGGCCTCCGCCGTCTTACGTATCGAAGCGATGTCGGACATCATGGACTCCTTGGGTCTGCCGGCCGGGCCTCATGCGGCCCGTGCAAACCGGCAAGATGCAAGACTAGATTCTCCCCGCCCGACTGTCAAGCTTTTGCGACCGTCAAACCAGTCATTTATCGCCCTCTTGTCTCCGCCAAGTCGGCCGCGACACACGCGGGGGGACGCCTGCGCCACAAAACCCCACGGCCGGGACGGCCGTGGAACACACGGGCAAGATGCCCGTGATACAAAAACTCGCTCCCGCCGCATCTCGTATGAACTTGCATTTTCAGCACCGTAGGTGCGAAATATTTGTAGCCCAGGGTGAAGCGCAGTCCGGCGTAGTCTTGGCGAAGCCGGAAGCGAAACCCTGGGATAAGTCGTCATGCAATTCATGCCCAAATTCCCGCTCCCGCCACTGGCAGACGACCTTGAATTCAGGGCTTGTCACGGCGTAACGCAGCGAAGCCGGAAACGCCCCGGCCAATGTTCACGATTGAGGCACGAGGCCGTTGCGGGAAAACCACCCCCAAACTCCGCTCCCGGATTCGCCCCCCTCGATTTTGCTCGATGCGGTGAGCCTGTCGAACCGCAAGGCTACGCCGGACAAGTCGCTTCGTTTGAGGGTGCCACCAGACAAAAAAAGCACACGGCCGCAATCCGGCTTCGCTTCGCTACGCCGAGACAAGCACATGCGGCCGATGGCGCCCATTT
>JACRIL010000095.1 GCA_016235825.1 Planctomycetota bacterium | reverse complement strand
CTGTAAGAATATGCCGCCGCTGCCTCCAAAACCATAATCGGGCCTGCATGAGCCGCAATAGAAGGATGAACCGCTTCGGTGTTGGAACCCTGACGGATACATTATTGACTTGACAGGCGACCTTTACTCATAGAAGGGCGGCGCATTATTCCACGCCTCATTGCCGAATTCGATGTGAATCTGCCTGAACGTTTCCGTCCAGGGTTTGGCATGTCCCAGATCGGCCCGGATTTTGCCGTATTTGCTGTCGGCCGGGCCGCCAAGATATTCCATGAGCGCCTTTGCCTCGTCCAGATGCAGGGTTCCCGGCACACAGTACCATGGTTCTGCGCCCACATACTCGCATAACGCAAGAAACTCGTTCATGCCGTAGGGATTCTTCTGGCGCATGCAGTAGGGGCCGGGCGCGTCGCCTCTTCTAAAAGAGCAGGAATAGGCTTTATTCGGCGGCATAATGGTGTTTTCCATGGAGTTGCCGCCCATCTGTATAAATCTCAAACTGCCGGGGCTGAACAGTTTGATCGCATCGACGTATTCGTCGCGGAACGCGGTTGGATTTTTATCCCCTTCCTGCCACGCCTCCACGTCGTCCACCAGAACCTGGCCTCCTTCGGACTGCAATACGATTGCTCCGCACGCGCCAAGGAATGGTTGTTCATTGTCATTATTGCCCGTGGGTTCCGGATATCCCGCCACTTTGAGCGATACTTTATGTTTTTTCCATTCGTTCGTCAGTTCCACGGGCTGGCTGGCCAGCGGCGAATTCACATTCGGTCCCGCGCAAAATGTGACAGTAAATTTAGGGCTGCCCTGTTTTGTCTTTGCCCAAAACTCGACGTTCCACATGCCGTTATTGTCGGCAAATCGCTGCACAAACGTCCTATACCCGACAAAAGCCGGACCGCCTTCTGATTTCATGAACAAGGCTGCACAACCGAAACTGTCCGGGGCCTTATCTTTGTCGTCCAGAATGGCGATCTCGGAGCCTTTGGCGATATATCTTTCATCCTGCGGGCGGAATTGCCCTTCGCGAGTCCGATCTAGATTCTCCACCAACAGGCCGCATTTTTCCGCTTTGGTGATCGGTTTGTCCAACTCGAAATACACCAGCTTCTGGTCCTTGCCCTGGTTTTTTATGGTTTTTTCGCCAACAGCTTTGAGCTTTCCGCTGGTCTGCTTGCTGGGGCCTGACAGGACCGTATATGTTCCATCCATCAGGAGTTTATTCCACTCCGGCGTCGTTCCGAACCAACTTGCCAGGCCGTTTTCATCGCCGATTCCCCAATGGCACTGGCGATAAATTGTTCCCTCAAAGTTGTCCTGAATCCGCTTTTTCACCGCTATACAGCCGCTGAAGACACCGTCGTCGCCCGTATTGACGCCAAGCCGGATGGTGTCCTTCACGAGCACCTTGTCGGTTATCTCGATGATGGTAGCCTGGCCTGAAGAGGCCGGCGGGGTCGAAGGATTCGCGGGCGCGACCGTTTCCACCCTGGGCAAATCGGTTTTAGGCGGAATGGCCGGGGCGGCCGCCGGTGCCGGCGGTTTTACGGTTCTGTTTCCAGGTCCGGCGGCTACTGCCACATATGTGCCTGCTGCCGTAGCGCCAACCAGACAAACCGCCGCCGTCAGCATTGCTGCAACCTTCACCTTTGCCATGAACAACATGCTTAAAGCTCCTTTCGAAAGTGCCAGAACCTTGGCCGACGCCGCACCCGCTGCCGCCGCCTTTGCCGTCAAACTTAAAGCCGCCATCTTGGTTACCGAGGCCACAAATGCCGAAGAAACGCCGGCCGTCGCCTGACCGGCCATTGCCGTCGTCAATGCTGCGACCGAAACAGCCGCGCCGGTTTTTGCAAGTCGATCCCGCAGCATCTGCCTGCCGTGATTCAGGCGGGACATGATCGTGCCGCTTTTTTCGCCCAGAAGGCTCGCGACTTCCTCCTGGCTGTGCCCTTCAAGATGGTGCATGATGATGGGCAGACGGTACTTCTCGGGCAGCCGGGAAAGACCCTCGTGAAGCAGGTCCGGGGCAATGCTTTCGCTTATTGTTTGCGATTCTCTTTGTTTCATGGCGGTCGCCTCCTGTTCGTGGCGCATTCGCGTCGTGATCGCCCTCTTCTCGTGAGCAGCCACATACCACGCCACCTGATGCAGCCAGCCGGCCAGCGCGGGATGACGTTTGAGTGATGCGGCCTTGTGGAAAAGCGCCAGGAAAACCGCCTGGGCCGCGTCTTCGGCGTCATGGCTGTTTCCCAACACCGATCTGCACACGCCCAGAACCAGCGGGCCGTGGCGCCGCACGATCTCCGCAAAGGCCTCCGGCTGCCGATCCTCGACAAAGGAGGCAAGCAATTCTCCGTCGTTGGTTTCTGCCAGGTTTTTGGCCGCCGTTCTCATCTTCTATATTATAATTCCACGCCACAGCCCGAAAATTCGCCAAATTTGGTTTTTTCGCGTAAAATGTTTTGCCGGATTAGGCAGGTTTTTTCGTTTATACAGGGAATTACCCGTTCTGCCCCAACAGGCGTCGCGCCAGACAATGCCGGCATCGCCGCATTCACGAGGCGAATCTTTTCAGGTGCCTCCAGATCGCCCCGCGGTTCGTCTCCGTGGCCCGCCCGCCGGCGGGGGAAATTTCCGTTCAATCCCTGAATGCGTGGGGATACCACGTCCTGGCGTTGTCGTGGTATATCGCCCGAAGCACGTCGTCGCCCAGGCCCAGTCCGGGGATATCGTCGTACTGGTCCACCTTCACCATCCCCTCTTTCTCATAAAGGCTGAACTCATATTCGTACCCGTCCCGGTTGGCCTTGATCGAGTCCTTGATCGTATCGGCTCGCGTTTTACTGTTCAGGATAACCGCCCCCGTGCCCTGATCCATGCCCCACAGGATTCGGCTCTTGTACTTGCGGAAAAACTCCCGGACCGCGTCCCTGTCGTTGAGGGCCTGGAGGGCGACATCCCGCCGCCTGGCCGAGGTATCCACCGCGAAGTTGGGATGTTCGTCCAGAAATTTTGCCAGTTCGCGGATATCGTGCTCCATGCCGCCGAAATGCGCCCCGATCACTTTCAGCTCGGGATATTTGGCAAGCACCCTGCCCTGCGCTGCGATCTGCTCGGCGGCGGGCGGAAAATCAACATCTCCGTACTCATCCTCAAGCGGCCTGTGAGCCGGTTGCCGGCCATAAAAACCGATCTTCCTGCCGCGGGCCTGCGGCCAGCGCGCCTGGGGTTCAGATATGTGCACCAGCAGCGGCCGGCCGCACTCGACCAGACATTCGTATATCGGATCGAGTATGGCATCGTCCATCAGCATATACTCGCCGGACGGCTTGCGGACGGTCATGCCTATCTGGCGCCACAGTTTGCAACCGGCGGCGTTCTGGGCAAAGTCGTCCTTAAGCTGGGCCAACATCCTCTTGTGATAGTTGGGATTGTCGAATTCCGGCAGGTCGAAACCGGTAATCCATGCGAACAGGTCCGGCCGGCAGGCGGCGAGGTTCCGGTAGGCTGGAATCCGCCCCTGATCGTGCCAGCCGGGCGCGATATTGCCGGATGTGTTGATTATCCGCAGATTCATCGACTCGACAAATTCCATCATCTCCCCGCACGAAGGGTCGAACGCCAGATGTGCGTGGGCGTCTATTCGGTGCATGTTCATTGTCCTCTACGCTCCTTATATTTCGTAGGGCGTGCAACTTGATTGATTTTTAATCCTTTTTCAGATAGGACTCGAGCAGGAATTTCCTGACCTCTTCGACAGTTCTCGCGCCGGATGACAAAAGTTTTTTGACGACCTGCGCGGCCTTTGACAGTTCCCGCTCGCCGACGAGAGCGGATTTATCCAGGCCGGTTTCGGCGCGGTAGATGAGCTTGTGCGGCGCGGCGCCGTCGGATTCCCAGACCTCGGCGATGGTCCTGCCGGTTCGTTCGCCCTGCCGGGCCAGAGAAATAAACGCCACCACGTTCATCCGCCTGAAATCAGCCTGCGGCACGGCGTTTTCGCCGCAGACCTGGTCAAATGCCTGCTGGAAGGTGTCGGCGTGCAGATTGGTGGCGAGGATATGGCCGGCCGCGGCGAGCGAGAAATAACTCCGCAGCGCCTGGCCCCACAGGTAAGCGTAAAAATGCCCTTTGCCGATCTCGTGGCAGATGTAGCAGCGTTTGGGCGACGGATGCGCCAGGCCCGATTGAATCGTCTGCCCGCTATCCGCGACTGCCAGTTCAATATCAGCCGGGACGAAATTGAGCAAAGCGCACATGACGGTGGTCTTGCCCGCCCCGCCCGGCAGCGCGCCGGTCATGAACGAGCTTCCGCCGCTGATGGCAGCAAGCAGGTATGCGGCCAGTTCCTCACTTACAGTCCCGGCCTCCAGCATATCCACTATCGACAGCATCCGCCCGCCTCGCTGGTTGCAGGCGTCTATCTGCTCGCAGTGGCTGCGGAGTATCTCGTCCGTCACGAATTTTCCGTGCCTTTGATGAAATCCGGGATCGCGATTATCTGGCCGGTGCGGTCGACGCAGGCCAATGTCGTCTCGGCCGTCGCGATGAGCGTTCCGTCGGCCTTGCGCTTCAGTTCGTAGGCGTGGTCTATCCGCGCGGCGCCCATCTTCACGATCCGTGTCGTCAAAGTCAGCACATCGTCGTACCGGGCGGCGGCCTTGAAGTTCGCCGCGCACTTTGCCACCACGAAGAACACGCCCTGCCTCTCCAGGTCGGCATAGCAGGCGCCAGCCGCCCGGAGCAGTTCCGTCCTGCCCATCTCAAAATACACCCAGAAGCGGCTGTGATGCAGCGCGCCCATCTGGTCCACCTCAACGTAACGCACGCGGATCTCGATGTCCATCTGCTGGAGATGTTCGGCCATGTGAAATCTTATAGCCAAAACCACCCGGCGTGTAAACAGCCCCTCCTTCCCGTGGCACGAACTCACTCGCCCGTGCCACGATAAACAGCCATCCTAAAATATTCCTTAAAAATATTTTTCAACATTTTGCCGGTCCGGCCGGGCGAATCGTGTATGATTGAAAGACAAGAGTTACAATGATTGCTGAAACAAGGAGCAATGGGATTCGATGCCGATTTACGAATATACGTGCGACAAGTGCGGCAAGGGTTTTGAGGCGCTGGTGTTTTCCGCCGCCGGCAAGGTCGCCTGCCCCGACTGCGGGTCGCCCAAGGCCAGCCGGAAATTTTCGGTCTTTTCGGCGCACGGCGGGCGGGCCAGGACGCCGCCCTGCCATTCCGAGGGCGGCTGCCCCGGCGGCATGGAGGGCGTTTCCGCCTGCCAGTCCGGCAAGTGCCCGCTTTCGTGAGGCGCGAGAACCGGCCGCGAATGGAACGGATGCCGATGTTGATTCAACCCGCCGGGCCGGTTAAAATCCCTCGTTCTTTCAGTTGGCCGGCCGCATTCGCCGCGAAAAGGCCGCCGGATTTGCGGAAAAATGGATAAATACAGGATCGACAGCCATAAACTGATGTATCACGTCCCGCGGGTCAACGACTGGCTTGTGGGCAAGGGCGTGTACCCCATCTACATGGAATCCAGCCCGTCAGGGGCGTGCAATCACCGCTGCGTGTTCTGCGCCCTGGATTTCATGGAATACAAGCCCCGCTTTCTCGACGCCGAAATCTTCCTCAAGCGGATCGCCGAACTGGGCGAGCTGGGCCTCAAGAGCATGATGTACGGCGGCGAGGGCGAGCCGCTGCTCCACAAACGTATCGCCGATTTCGTCCGCCAGGCAAAACGCTGCGGCATCGACAACGCGTTCACCACCAACGGCGTGCTGCTGAAGAAGGAACTGGCCGAGCAGATCCTGCCGCTGACGGAATGGATAAAGGTCAGCTTCAACGCCGGCACGCGAGAGACCTACGCGGCGGTCCACCGGACGAAGAGCGAAGACTTCGACACGACCGTCCGCAACCTTCAGGCCGCCGCGGAACTAAAGCGATCCCGCCTCTGGCAGTGCACGCTGGGGATGCAGATGATCCTGCTGCCGGAGAACCGCCACGAGGCCGTAACGCTGGCCGGGCTGGCCCGCGACATCGGCCTGAATTACCTGGTCATCAAGCCCTATTCGCAGCATCCCCTCAGCAAGACCGACAAGTATAAAAACGTCAATTACATCAACGACCTCGAACTGGCCGAGGAACTTCAACAGTTCAACACCGACGGTTACAGCGTGATCTTCCGCGTCCGGGCTATGGCCAAATGGGACGAGGCCCAGCATCCGTACAATCGCTGCATGGGCCTGCCGTTCTGGTCGTACATCGACGCCGGCGGAAATGTCTGGGGTTGCAGCATGTTCCTGGGCGACGAGCGGTTCCTGTACGGCAACATAAACGAGAACGCCTTCCAGGAAATATGGGAAGGCGAGCGCCGGCGCAAAAGCCTGGAATGGGTCCAAAAAGAGCTGGATCCGTGCAACTGCCGCGTCAACTGCCGGATGGACGAGATCAACCGCTACCTGTGGGAACTGCGGAACCCGCCGGAGCACGTGAATTTCATCTGAGAACCGGACACCAATTGACACCGACCCCCGCCATCATGGACGAGCCTGAAGAAAAAATCCTGACGGACCTGCTGCGAACGATGCTGCTGATCCGGCGATTCGAGGAAAAGATCGTCGAGGTCTACGGCGTGCAGGACATGAAGACGCCGGTGCACCTGTGCGTCGGTCAGGAGGCGATAGCCGCCGGCGTGTGCGCCAACTTGCGCAGGGATGATTACCTGGTAACGACGCACCGCGGCCACGGGCACTGCCTGGCCAAGGGGACCGATCCGAAGATTCTGTTCGCGGAATTCTATGGACGGGTGGACGGCTGCTGCCGAGGCAAGGGCGGCTCGATGCACCCGGTCGACCCGGAAAACGGCATTCTCGGCGCCTCGGCCATCGTCGGCGGGGCGATACCGATCGCGGCGGGAGCGGCGCTGGCCGCCAAAATGAAAAAGACCGACCGCGTCGCCGTCGCATTCTTCGGCGACGGGGCCAGCGAGGAGGGGACCTTTCAGGAGACGTTGAATTTTTCCGCCTTAAAGGCCCTGCCGGCCGTCTTCGTCTGCGAGAAAAATTATTACGCTACGAATTCCCACCTGTCGGCCCGCCAGTCGCACGACGACATCGCCCGCCGGGCCGAGGCGCACGGCGTGCAGGCAGAGCGGCTGGACGGCAACGACGTCGTGGCGGTTTATCAGGCTGCGGCTCGCGCCGTCGCACGGGCCAGGGCGGGCAATGGTCCGACTCTGCTGGACTGCAAGACCTATCGCTGGTACGGCCACGTCGGGCCGGTGTTCGACTACAAGACCGGCTGCCGGCCGAAGGAAGAACTCGACGAGTGGATGGCCCGCTGCCCGATCAAGACATTCACGGCCCGCCTGATGCAGAAAGGTCTGCTCACCCAGGTGAAACTGGACCGGATGCTCGCCGAGACAGACTCGCGCGTAAGCCAGGCGCTCGAGTTCGGCCGGGCCAGCCATCTGCCAGACGCCGCCGAACTGACACAACATCTTTTTCATCAGAACGCCAAATAATGCCCTGGACCAAGATATATCTCGACAAGGAGCAGATGGAGCAGACGCTCAAGAAGGACGGTCTGCGGGGCATAAGCTATCAGCAGGCCATGCTGGAGGCCCACGAGCAGGCGATGCAGGCCGACGAGCGGGTCTTTCTGATCGGCGAGGGGATCGATGATCCCGGCGGAGTTTTCGGCACGACGCGGGGCTTGGCGCAGAAATTCGGCAAGGATCGCGTGATGGACATGCCCATCGCCGAGAACGGCCTGACGGGCATCGCCATCGGAGCCGCCGCAGCCGGCATGAAGCCGGTCTTCATACACATGCGGGTCGATTTCCTGCCGATGTGCATGGACCAGATCGTCAACCACGCCGCCAAGTGGTGCTACATGACCGGCGGGCGGGTGAATATCCCGTTGGTGATCCGGGCGATAATCGGGCGCGGGTGGGGCTCGGCCGCGCAGCACTCGCAGGCGCTGCATGCCATGTTCGCCCACGTGCCTGGGCTTAAGGTCGTGATGCCCGCCACGCCCTACGACGCCAAAGGTCTGTTCCTGGCCGCGCTCAACGACGGCAATCCGGTGCTGATAATCGAGCATCGCTGGACATTCGAGGCGGTCGGCTACGTGCCGCACGAGATGTACCAGGTTCCGATCGGCCAGTCGATAACACGCCGGGCGGGCCGCGACATAACCGTCGTGGCGATCTCGCAGATGGTCTACGAGGCGATGAAGGCCGCCGCATCGCTCGAACAAGAGGGGATTGAACTTGAGATCGTCGAGCCGCGGACGATCAGCCCGCTGGACATGGAACCGATAATCGAGTCGCTGGGCAGGACCGGCCGGCTGATAATAGCAGACGTGGCCTGGAAGACCGGCAGCGTCGGCTCGGAGATCGTCTGCCAGGTCTGCGAGCGGTCGCCGGGGCTGATAAAGTCGCCGGTCAGAAAAATATGTTTCCCCGACGTGCCGACGCCGTGCAGCCCGTCGCTTGAGAAGGCCTTTTATCCCGGCTCCGACGAAATCGCGCAGGCGGCCCGCGACCTGATGAGGCATCAGTCAAAATGAGCCGGCCTGTCCTGACCATCGTCGTGCCGGCGTACAACGAGCAGGACAACATCCAGCCGGCCGTCGCAGCCTGCCTTGAGGCGCTCGACCGGTTCGCCATCTCAGGCGAGGTGATCGTCGTCGACGACGCCAGCAGCGACTCAACCGGCGCAAAAGTCCAGGAATGTATCGCCCGCGACGCGAGAGTCCGCTACGTCCGCCATCAGACGAACAAGAGCATAGGCGGGGCATTCTGGACCGGCGTGGAAAACGCTGCCGGCGAGATGGTCTGCCTGATCCCCGGCGACAACGAGACCATCCCGGCCGAAATCCTCAGGTTCCACAAACTCATGGACGACGTGGACATCGTCGTGCCGTTCGTCTTCGACCGCAAGAGCAGGCCGGCATGGCGGATTTTCATCTCGCTGGTCTACATCTTCATCGTCGATCTGACCTTCAGGACCTCGTTCAAGTACACCAACGGCACGTGCATCTATCGCAAGAGCCTGCTGGATGAACTCGACTATCACTGCGACAGCTTTTTCTTCCAGACCGACATCCTGGTCCGGCTGGTCAAACGCGATTATCTTTACGCGGAAGTGCCGTACCGCATCAGCCGGCGGGTCAGCGGCGATTCCAAAGCTGTAACATTCGGGCAGTTCAGGAAAGTGGCGGCCGGCTACCTGCGGCTGATGTGGGACATATATTTCCGGCACAGGCGGTCGAGCCGCCCGGCCTTCGCGCCAGACAGCGTTACGGCCAGGCGATACGCCGATAGCCGCAACGTGCCTGTCGAGTCGCTCGTTCGCAAGGAGGCCGCAAATGCCTGATCCGCGGATAACCATCGTGATGCCGGCCCTCAATGAGGAACTCAACATCCAGGCCGCGGTCGGGACAACGCTGGCGGCGCTGGACAAGTTCGCCATCGACGGCGAGGTGCTGGTCGTCAACGACGGCAGCACCGACGGCACCGGGCGGATCGTCGAGGCCATGGCTGCCGGCCAGCCGCGAGTGAGAATGATCCGCCACGCGACGCCGCAGGGGATCGGCGCGTCGTTCTGGGACGGCGCGGCCAACGCCCGCGGACAGTTCGTATGCATGATGCCAGGCGACAACGAGAACGACCCGGATGAAACGCTCCGCTATCACAGCCTGCTGGAGCACGTGGACATTCTCGTGCCGTTCCCGATCAACAAGGACAAACGCTCGCTTTTCCGCAACGTCCTGTCGTTCACGTTCCGCACGATCGTCAACGCCACGTTTGTCGTGAACTTCAACTACACCAACGGCACGGTCGTCTATCGCCGTTGCATACTCGGCGAGTTGGACCATCACTGTCCGAATTTTTTCTACCAGTGCGACGCGCTTATCCGGCTGGTTACCCGCGGATATCTCTTCGCGGAGGTTCCCTACGCGCTGCGTGCGCGGACGGGCGGCAAGAGCAAGGCTGTTACGTTCAAGTCGCTGCTGCGGGTCATCGGCGGATATCTGAGGCTGGCGAAGGATGTCTATTTCCGGAGGAGAGGCCGCAAGGGCGCCAATTTCGTCGAGGGCAGCATGACCGCGCTGAGATATAATGAAAGGATGAGGCCGGCCCAGTGGTCCACGGGAGGCCCGGCATGACCGAGCAAATGCAGAAGATGGCGGAAGAGATAATTCTGGACGGCCACAAGCTGGCCTGGCACAAGGATCGCGTCGAGGCCTGGCTGCGCGGCGAGCGGATCGCGCCGATAACCATCGACTGCGCCCTGACCCGCCGGTGTTCCTACCGGTGCGTCTACTGCTACGGGATGCTCCAGGCCAACGATGAGAAACGGATGACGCGCGACGTGATCTTCCGATTTCTGGACGACGCGGCCGGGATCGGCGTCAAGGCCGTCAGCTTCGTCAGCGACGGCGAGAGCACGTGCAGCCCGCACCTTTACGACTCGATTCTGCGAGGAAGGGCCAACGGGCTGGACATGGCCCTGGGAACGAACGGCTACCTGCTCAAGGACGACCGGCAGGAGGAGATTCTGCCGGCCCTGACGTACCTGCGATACAACATCTCGGCGGGCGAGCCGAAACGCTACGCCGAAATCCACGGCTGCGACGAAAAATGCTACCACAAGGTGATCGAGTCGATCCGCAAGAGCGTCGAGATCAAGAGCCGCAAAAAGCTCGATGTTACCATAGGCCTCCAGATGGTGCTGATGCCGGAGTTCGCCGACCAGGTGCTGCCGCTTGCCGACCTGGGCAGGCAACTCGGCGTCGATTACCTCGTCATCAAGCATTGCAGCGACGACGAGCGCGGCAGCCTGGGCGTAAGCTACGAGAAATATTTCGGGCTGGTCGAACTGCTCAAGCAGGCCGAGCAGCGGTCGCAGCCGCCCTACATCGTCCGGGCCAAATGGTCGAAGATCCTCAGCGGCGGCAAGAGGAATTACTGCCGCTGCTACGGCCCGCCTTTCATCATGCAGTTCTCCGGCTCGGGACTGGTGGCCCCCTGCGGCATGCTCTTCAACGACCGGTACAAAAAATACCACATCGGCAACATCGCCGACACGCCTTTTGCGGAAATCTGGAAATCCGACCGGTACTGGGAGGTCATCGACCTGATCGCCTCCGAAAAATTCGACGCCCGGACGATGTGCGGCGCGCTGTGCCTCCAGCACAAGGTCAACGAATATCTCTGGAGCCTCAAGCAGCAGACCGGGAATATCCAGTCGCCCTCCGGCAAAAAACCAATGCACGTGAATTTCATATAAGTATTGGCTGATTTTACTTCGGGTACAAGAATAAGGAGACATATATGTCCGAAGCCATGACGGTAGAGACAATCGTTGAAGCATACTGGCAGATGAAGGAATTTTGGACAAAAGTGCGGTATCCCTTGCAAACACCAAAGGGTGGTTGGTCTGATATTGACATCCTTGCCTATAATCCAAAAACACGCGAACTTGTAATAGCCGAGTCCAAAGTTCAAGGTCGCAAGAAAGACGTTTATGCTTACACGAAACAAATTGACGGTGACATCCTGAAGTTTGGCGGTAACTATTTCGATTTCTTGCGTCATCTGAAGTCGGTTTGCAAAGATGGTGTCATCTTTTCTGATTTCCAAAAGATGGTGAAGAAGTTGATCGTTCAACTTGTAGGCAATTATGTCATTTCAGATGACGTAAAACCGGAGGCTGAAAAGACAGTATGGAATAAAATTCGCAAAGATATACCCACGTATGTCGAGTTGAAGATACGTTTAGAAACAACTTTGGATGTCATATCGCAGATAATTACACTCGAGTACGAACTGAAACAGGGAAAACGATATGGACATCCGGTTCTTGATATAGCACGAGAACTTAATCGTTATATGCATCCGCAAATCTTATATGCGGGCAAGGACACTGAACCTATTAAAAAGGCTTTTGCTAAAAAACTTAAACAAGCATTGATGCTTGAATAAGACCAGTTTTTTCGATGCGTAAATTTTGGCAAGACGCGAATACTTCGCATATTCCGCCAGGCCGAGATTGAGGCCCGCAGGGCCGGCAGAAAGTAGCCCCGGGTGGAGCGACGAGGCGACGAGGCGACGAAGTCGCTCGGCGCGGAACCCGGGGATGAGTCGTCATTCAACAAGTTTCCAAATCTTCGCTCGCGCCACGGCAGATGCGGCAGGGCTCCAGAATGCCCCGGCCGATGATTTCAGAAAAGGCATTTATCCATCGTCTAAACAACAACATCTCATCCGTTTTCAGCAATCCGCCCGCGTTTGTTCTTCAACGACAGACCAATGGATTGGCATCTTCATTGGCCGTGATGTTTGTAAAATTTGCCACTTCAGCCAGCGGCGCGATCTAATACATGGAAGCATCGTCAATAACCTCCTACCCCGGGCTTCGCTTCGTCCGCCTGGCGGCGGACTTTGCTACGCACCGGGGCTACTATCAATCGCCCTTGCGGGCTGAAAAGTAGGGCGTGCAACTTGTTGCACGCGGGAAATTTATTCCTAATAATTTGCGCGTTTTTAATTAATTTAAAAAAATGCAGGCGAGACGCCCGCACCACAAGAAGCAACATCCCCACGTTTACACGCGAGGCTTTACGGCAGGAGGACGGCGTAGGGCGCGGTTACAAACCATGCGGCGATAACGGCGGCAAGGGCGATTTTGCGGGCCCGGCCGGGAGCGCCGATTATGACCAGCGAGCCGAGCACGGCCATCTCGATGAACTGCCGCTCGAATGATTCGGGGCCTTCGATGAACGTGGTCTTGCGGAGGAAGCACCCCACGCAAATCAGCGCCAAGCAGGCGAGTTTGATCGACCAGTCTGTCCGCGAGCGACGGACAGCCGCGACGGCCAGGATCAACAGTCCGATCAGCAGGCATAAATGCGCCGACCAGTAGATGGCCATGAGCGCATGGGCTGTTGAGCCGGACAGGCCGTGCATGCCCTGCGGCGTCAGGGCGATCTGAAAACCTTCGGTGAACACGGCCGACAGGCCGGCGAAGGGAACAGGCGAAATAACGTTCGATCCGCCGCCGTGCGGCAGGCCGCCGAATATCCGCCAGACGGCCAGTTGCCACACGGCCCAGGCGGCAAAGGGAATTGCCCAGAATGTCAGCCTGGCAAAGGGCGCCAGTTGTTTTTGTCTGACAGCCCGGCAGAATTCGACGATCGCGATGCCGGCGACGATAACCAGAGCGGTTTCGCGCGTCAGCGCGGCCGCCGACAGGACCAACGCCGCGGCGAGTTTGCGATTCGACAGGAAAAACAACAGCCCGGCCATGCCCAGCGCGATGGCCTGAGTCTCGGTCATGCACCTGCTAAGCGAAAACAGCAGGCCGGGCCATGCGGCAAGCAGCAGGCCGAATATCGGCCGGGCGCCAAGCCTGATTGCCATTTTTGCCGCCACCCACGCGATCAGGACGATCCAGGCCCAGTTAGCGGCGATCATGGCCCAGGGAACAAGCTGCGGCCGGCCGAAACTGAGAACATGGCATACGGCCGGATAGCCGATTCGCTGGAATCGGTATCGGGGATTGTCGAGCCTGATGCCGCAATAGGTCTCGCCGGTTTGCGATGGCGCAAGTGCGATGCGATAATAAAACTGGCCGTCGTATCCGCTTGCCGCCCGTTTTACCGTCAGGCCGGGCGGCGTGGCCAACGGATCGCACCAGACGTCGCCGGCGCAGATGAACGCCGACGGATCCCAGCCGTGCCAGGCAAGCCGCCCGACGAGAAACGCCGCGACCGCAACACCGGCGATAACCGCGACCGGCCAGGCGCGGGGCGGCCTGGTCTGCCCCGCCAGTTCAGATTGTGCCGGCAGGCCGATCATTTGTCGCCCCGTGTGGCGGCCTCGCCTGCCGCCTCGATCCGGTACGCAAAATGCCCTGCCTCGCTGAAGATCGGGACGAATCGCATCCAGTCAGGCTTTTTGGCCATGTCCAGCGACCTGTCCGGCAGGAAAAAATCATTGGCGACGCGGACGATCGCAAGTCCGGACCGGCCCGACGGCCGCATTTTGTCGTCAAACATGACGAACCGCACGCCCATCTCATACAGTTTTTCCCATCGCCGCCCGTCGTCGGGCAATTGGGCAAGAATTTTCGCCTCTTTCATGCCGGGCGAGGTTGCCAGCAGGTCGCCGCGAAGCCAGTAGCGGAACTCATGGGCGATGAAGACCCTCTCGCCCGGCCTGGCGGCGGCATTGACAGCCTCGGCCATCCGGCAACTCGGGCCGGCAAGAGCTTGATGACTCGTCAGACCGGCGGCATACCGCGCGGAGCGGGCAGCCTCCGGCGCCTCGTATGCCAGTATCGCCAGGAGCGAAATCATCGAGACCGCAAGCACGCCGGCGGAAAGAATTCTCGGGCGGCTTTCGGCGAGGCATATCCGTTCGGCCCCGGCCGCCGCCGGCAGGATCAACAGCAATATGGTCGGCATGAAATGCCTGGTCTGGTACATGTAAAAAAAGCCGACGCCATAAGCCGCCAGGCCGATCAGCGACGCCAGCGTGAGCCGGAACAGCCCGCTGCCCAAAGCGGGCCGACGGCGCGGCAGCAGCAATACCAGCGGCAGGAATGCCAGAACAAGCATTGATATGTTGCCGTATTGGCCAATCCGCCCGAAGAACGGGAAGATCGGCCATTTCAGCACGAGTTGCCAGGTCAGGCTGAGATTCGGCATGGCGACGTGCACCTGCTGCCATTCCGGCCCGACCACCACGGGGGCCAGCGGCGCGGCGAAGAGGACGGCATTTTTTACGACTTGCGGCAGGCACGCCAGCGCGAACCAGAAACCAAAAACCGCGACCGTCCACGCGGCTTTCCTTATTCTGCCGCCAGTCGGTTGGTCGTCGCCGAAAAAGACGCCGAAGATCGCGATGGCCAGCGCGCACGGCGCGACCGAACCGACGTAAGTAAGTTTTGAAATCACGGCCAGTCCCGCCAACAGCCCGGCCAGCCGAAGCGAACCGGAGCCGTCGGCGAAGCCCGCCTTAAACGCCCAGTAAAACGCGCAGAACGCCATGCCGATGCTGAACGCATCCACCTTGCCGTCGACGGCGATGAACGTGAAGGCCGTCGAGGTCAGCAGCATGACGACAGCCAATAATTTCGCCCGCCCGCCCAATCCGGCGGCGCCGGCCAAGCCCGCCAGCAGGACGCAGTCAGCCAGCACGTTGGGCCAGGCGAGAAGCTTGGCCGCCATGTCGCTGCCCAGCAGCATGAGAGCGGCATAGTGCATCTCGCCCTGCTGGCCGGCCTGCATGAAGACCTCGTATCCCGGCATCGGAATCAGCCTGCCTATCGCGGCCATCATGCGGGCCATGACCATGTACGTCATCGCCGAGTCGCCCCGCGGCGGAGAAAAAACCGAGACAAACAGAAACACCAGTTGAATCCCCAGCAGGCAGACTAAAATCTTCCACGGCCAGGAAAGTTCGATGATTCGCCGGATAGCGGCGCGAATCTCGCCGGCCAATCCGTCCGAAAGGCGATATGTAAAAACCGCGCCGGCAATCGCCAGTCCGGCAAGCAAGCCCGCCGCCAGCCAAAAATGAAAAACTCCGAACACGCCGACCATCTGCCAGACACAGGCCAGCACGCCCTGCCCCATCGCCACCGCGGTGGCAAGGCGCATCGACGCGGGCACTTCCGGCCGCCTCACGGAACGCCATGCCAACGCGCGAATCAAAAGCCCGCCAAAGCAGACGCACGCGGCCGTGTATGCCGCGCACAGGATTATGGCAATCGCCGCGTTCACCATGGCCTACCCGCCGGAATCCCCGCCACGTCAATCAGACTGTCGCGCGATCTGTTCACGAGAAAAAAGCTGAAAGGCCGTCCTCGACCCGTTTCAACATCGGGAAATTCAGACCAATCTTTCCAAGCAGCGTGCCTGAATAAATCAGGAACGATATCGCCATAATGCCGGCCATCCAGGCCAGCAGAACGATCTTCGCAAATCGCGAAACGTCGCCGGCACGAGCCGGGCCTGGGCTTTCAGCGCCCGCCGGCTGGGGCGTTTGCCATTTGATATCGGATGGTCGGTCCATAATTGTTTCAGAGTTGTTTGAGCAGTTCGGCCTTTTTGGCGTCGAATTCAGCCTGGCTTATCAGGCCCTGCTGGCGGAGGGATTCCATTTCCTTAAGCCTGGCCGGGATATCGGACGGCGCCGCCGTGCCGGCCGCCGGAACCAGTTGAGCCCGCAGCGGGGCCGGAGAATCGGCCGGTTTGCCGTCAAGGGCCTGGCCCTGGCGGAGCAGAATGCCGCTGGCCGTCATGGGCACGTTTGGCGCACCGGCGGGCGCGCCCGTTGCCGCGGCAGCCAGTCCGGCCACAATGTTGGCGACAAGCGCCCCGACGCCTTCAACCGCAAGCAGCGCTATCGAAAAGACGAACATCAGCCGCGCGATGTCTGCCAGGGCCGATCCGAAACCGGCCCCCTCGAAAAGCGACCGCAAAGCGGCGTGCGCGACCAGTCCTGCCAGACCCAGCCACAGGCACGCCAGGCCTACCAGCGACTGCCACGCGCCGAGCGACCGGAAGTTGATCGCGTGAGCGAACGCCATGACGCATCCCACGAATATCACGCCGGCCATCAGGAACATAATGAGCGTGGAGAGCATGTTGAGCCTGTCCATCGCCCTGATGCCGTAATAGACGCTGATGGCCAGCACCGTCGCCGTGCCGGCCGAGGCCAGCAACTGGAGCAGACAGACGATTATCCTCGAACCCAGCCGCACCCGCAGGCTGGTGAAGACCAGCAGGCAACCCAGGCAACTCACCGCCGCGATCTTCAGCCAAAACGGCGTAACCGCGACCGACTCCGCCCCGGCCTGCCGGATCGCCTGGTTCACCGGCTCGGCGCTGATTGTGTTAAATAACAGCACCTGAGGCAGGATGTTTTCCGTTCCGGCCGCCATCGCCAGCAGCGCCGTTCCGATTCCGCCCAGAACCAGATATCCCAGGGCCAGCGGCACGCCCCGCAGAAAAATTCCGCATGCCAGGCACGCCATGCCGATTATCCACCCGCCGATCATGAGAGTCGCCATCGCAGCGGAACTGTCTTTCAGGACGGTCCAGGACCATTTGGCGGCCCCGGCAGTCCACGACCAGGGCATGACCAGCGTGGCTATCAGCATGATCCCGCAGATTATGCCCACCCACTTCCGCGACAGGGCCCGCCGGCCCCAGAGCGTTCCAAGGTCGGACCCGACCCTGATCGTCTTGCCGCATTTGGGACAGGCCGACTGCCAGTTATCGTACACCTCGTCAATCATCGCCGCGTAACCGCAACTGCACTTGACCGGAATAGGCATTTCCAGCCTCCTTAACCAGTGGCCATATATTACACGACCCGGTCCGGCTGTGCATCAAAATCTGCGGGCTAAACCGATCTTTACTTGCCCGCGGCGGGATGTTATCGTGTAGTTGCGCCGTGCGGCCGTGAGGATTCTGGAACCGGCCGAACGCGAGGAATACGAATCGAAGGGATCAAGAATATGGAATCGTCGGGCAACGCCAGGACAATCTCCCTGATAATCGTCGTAACGCTGGCTTTTATCGTGCTGGCGGCCGCGACAATCGTTACGCCCATGCTGCTGACCTACGACTCGCCTCAGTCGCGGGGCTTCATGTTCTGGTTCATAACGGGCTTCGTGTGCTTCATCGAGTTCCTCTTCTACGTGCTTGTAACGGGCGCTCTGGCCGGGCGGATAAAAAAAGTCCGCGCCGGCGGGGCGATAGCGGTCGCCACGTGGGGCCTGGTGGGCCTGTACGGTTTTGCCGGCCTGACCGCCCTGATCGTGTACGCCCTGGTCCGCGACCCGCAGGGCCCCAGCGACCTGACGTTCTGCACGATATTCGGCCTGATAACGCTGCTGGTGTTCATGGCGGCGGCAGGCATGAGGGCGTTCGACATCTGGGTCCAGGGACAGGGACAGGGGCCAGGCGCCGCGGCGATCCGCGAGGCGCACGTCGAAAAGGCACGGACGCTGGCGCCGGTGATCGGGATAATAAAGTCGGTCGCATTCGCCGACCCGGCCATCGTGGCCAGGGTCGACCGCCTCGTGAAAAAACTCGAGGGTGTCGAGATTTCCCTGAAACATTCTCACGGCGGCGGGATCGGCTCGCGAGAGGCGGGCTTCGTCCACAAGCTCGACCCGGCCCTCGATTCGCAGGCGACCAACCTCATTTACGAGCTGGAGCAGACGGGTTCGGCGCTCGCTCCGTCGGGTCCGGACGTCGACGTCAAGCTGACGCGGGCTGAACAGATCGCAAATCAGTTGCAGGGCATAATGGCCGCGATGGGCCTGAGATAAAGGAGAATCCACATGCCTACGTTCGACGTCATCGAGTTCTTCGATCCGACCGGTGAAATAATCGTCTCGCGGTTTCCACAGGAAGGCTCGGGCGATTTCAACCTGGGCAGCCAGCTCATCGTGCAGGAGAGCCAGACCGGGGTATTCTTCCGGGACGGCAAGGCGCTGGACGGCTTTCCGCCCGGCAGGCACACCCTTTCGACCGAGAACCTGCCGCTGCTCAAGCGGCTGGTCAGCGGGCCGTTCGGCAAGTCGCCTTTCCGGGCGTACGTCTACTTCGTCTCGACCAAAACCTTCACGAATCTCGGCTGGGGCACGCCCAGCCCGGTCCTGTTCCGCGACAGCGACCTGAAGATGGTCATGCTTCGCGCACACGGCTCGTTCGCCGTAAGGATCACGGGCGAGCGGACGTTCCTCAACACCCTCGTCGGCACGCGCGGAATCGAGACGACGTTCGGGCTGCACGAATATCTGCGGAACCTGATCGTGTCGCGGCTGACGGAGTCCATCGGCAAGAGGCTCAAGTCGATCCTCGACCTGCCGGTGGAGTATTCCACGATCGCGGCGATGTGCAAGAAGGCCGTCGAGGAGGATTTCAACCAGTACGGGATCCAGCTCGTGGACATGATCGTCGAGGCGATCACCCCGCCGCAGGAAGTTCAGGACATGATCAACAAGGCCACCGGCATCGCCGTGCAGGACACCGACAAGTACAAGGCGATCGCGACGGCTGACGCGATCCGCGCCGCCGCGGACAACCCCGGCGGGACGGGCCAGGGCGTCGGGCTTGGCGTGGGCCTGGGCGTCGGGTTCGGCATGATGCGCGAGATGGCCGGGCAGTTCGGCGCGCCTCTGCCGCACCAGGCGGCGCCCCAACAGGCCGGTCCGCAATCGCAGACGCCCGCCCCGGCCGCATCGAGAATCTCCGCCGACGAACTGGAGGAAAAACTCACCCAACTCAAGGGCCTCATGGACAAGGGGATCATCACCGAGTCCGAATTCGCCGAACAGAAGAAAAAATTGCTCGAAAGATTGTGAAACGCCGGCATTACAGCGCTGCCTGCCTGTCCGATTGACAAACGCCGCGGTCTGTTTATGATCTTGTCGTCGCGACAGGTTGCGTCAGCCAATTCGCCATACAAAGGAACTCGGGATGAACTGCGAAAATTGCGGAGCGCCGATCGGGCCGGGCCAGATTCGCTGCACGAAGTGCGGCAGCAGGATAGCAGCCAACGTGCCGCCGTCGCCGGCCGTACAGCCCTCTTCCGCACAGGCGCCGCCTCCGATTCCGCCGGCCATCCCGCCGTACGCGCCGCAGGGTCCAGTCATGATGGTCCCGGCGGTCCGGACGACTGCGCCGGGCGCAACGGCATCTCTGGTGTTTGGTTTGCTTGCCCTTTTTTGTTGCGGGGCATTGGGCGGCATCATCGCAATCGTTCTCGGCGCCGGCGCCAACCGTAAAATTGCCCAGAATCCGGCCCTTTACGACGGCGGCGGGGCGGCCACCACAGGCATCATTCTCGGAATAATAGCGATAATCATTAACGCCATCTGGCTTATCGCCTGCCTGGCGACCGGGCAATGGTATTTCGTCAATAATTTGTAAAGCGTGCCGGAGCGTCAATCCCTGAACGCCAGCGCCCCGGTCGGGCAGCCCTCGACGGACCGCCGGGCGACGCCTTGCAATGCCTGCTGAAGGGTTCTGCCCGGAGGCGGACTGACGCGGACGTCGTAACCCCTGCCCAGAAAAGTCAATCCGTCCCGCTGGCCGGTCTGCTCGGCAATGCCGACGCAGACCCCGCACGAGATGCACTTGCCGGGTTCGAGAATCACGGTCAGTTCGCGGCCTTCTTCAGCCAGCCGGGCGACCTGCCGCTGGAAGGGCTTGCGTTTGAGTTTGAAATGTCCGCGGCCGGCATGGCATGAATGTGCATGAATTCGCAGCTTGCAGTCGTCGGCCCTGCGGCAGTCGCAGTGGAGGCAGCGGCGAGCTTCTTCGACGGCCTGTTTGTCGCTCAGGCCGGCATGAGATTCGGGCGGTTCATTCCTGCCCTGCCGGCCGGCGTCGGCCAGGAACAATTCCATCTCGCCTTCCTGGAGCCTGCCCATATGGACGGAAAACGTCCTTGGCGTAGTCTCGTGTTCCTGTTCCCTGAAATGCCGGTCGATTGCCTGCGCCGCCCGTCGGCCGTCGGCCAGCGACTGCACCGCAATCCGGTAATGCCACGCGCACGCACCGGCCGCAAAGACGTTCGGCAGATCCGTCATGCTCGAATGACGCGCGGTTTTGATGCCGTGCTGCGAGGCCTTCAGGCCCAGCGACGCGGCGGTCTCGGCCGAAGTGTCGCCTATCGCCAGCACCACAGCGTCAAAGGAGCCGGCAAGCGATTCAAGCGAGATATCCCTGCCCAGTCTTTTTAATCCATTAAAAACAATGCCAAGCCCAAAGATCAGGGAACACTCGGCCTCGACCACGTCCAGCGGCAGAATGTCGCGGGGTATGGAGTATCGCAGTTTGCCGCCGGGCAGTTCGTTCTCGTCGAACAATTCGCAGCGATGCCCGTCAAGGGCCAGATAACACGCCGCCGACAGACCCGCCGGCCCTGCCCCAACGACAGCCACCCGCTTTCCGGTCGTCGCCTTCGGGGCCGGCAGATAAGGCTTTGGCTGCGCGAGGTTCCAGTCTGCCACGTGCCGCTTGAGCAGGCAGATCGACACCGCCCCGTCGTGTTCTTTTCTCCGGCAGGCGCCCTCGCACGGGGCCGGGCATATTCTGCCCAAAATCGCCGCCAGCGGAATGTCGCTATAGACGGTTTTCGCCGCCTCGTCGAGCCGGCCGGCGGCGATCTGCCGAGTCATCAGCGGAATATTCATATGGGCCGCGCAGGCCGCCTGGCATGGGGCCTCGCAATCGCCGGTGTGGTCGGCCAGAAGCATCTCTATCGCGACGCGGCGGGCGCGGTGCACTTCGTCGCTGTCGCTATCAACGGCCATCCCCTCTTCGACCCTGGTGGCGCAGGCCGGCGTCAACCGGCCCGACGGCAACAGCCTCACCTGGCAGACCATGCAGCTCGTCAGGGCGGGCATTTCGGAATGTTTGCAAAGCGCGGGTATCCCCACGCCGGCCTTGCCGGCGGCTTCCAGAATGGTGCAGCCGGCCTCCGCCTCTACACGATTGCCATCTATCGTTATTGTAGGCATGAAAAACCATTATCGTCCGCTGACAACGGTCCGGAACCTGAAAACCGCTTCTGACAATTATATCACTTGCCGAAGTCCATCAAGGGCACGAACCCGAGGTCCTGCACTATTTTCTGCCCTTCTTTGCCCATGGCGAACGTTACGAACTCGTAGATAGGCGAGCCGACCTTGGGATAGCCGTCGGTCATGAGGAAGATCGGCCTGATAAGCAGATACTGGCGGCTCCTGACGGTCTGGGGAGTCGGGGCGACGCCGTTGATCTCGATCGCTTTGACCTTCGGATTGACCTTGCCCAGACTGTGATAGCAGATCGCGGCCTCGTCGCCGGCGACCAGGTCGAGCACCTGGGCCTTGCGGACGTATTTGACGTTCAGGCCCGGCCAGTCGCCGCCTAGGATGTAACTTTTGAAAACAAGGTACGATGTCCGGGTATTTTCTTGGCTGACAGGACGAATCGGTTTGTCGGCCCCGCCGACCTGATTCCAGTTGGTGATTTTGCCGGTGTAGATGTCGTGTATCTGCCGGACGGTCAGGCCTTTGACCGGATTGGACGGATGGACGATCACGCAAGTGGCGTCCAGGGCCACCGGATGCGGCACCAGCCAGACGCCTTTTTCGCCCGCCTGCTTGATCTCCTCGGGCAGGGCGTTGCGGCTGGAACTGGCGATATCGTGATGGCCGGAAATCAGCCGGGCGATGCCCTCGCCGCTGCCGGTCTCTTTGAGCGTTACGTCCAACTTGCCCTTGAAATGCTCCGCGAAGGCCTTGACGACGGGCGCCGCCGTCGTCGAGCCGTTGACCACGAAGGCCGTCCTGTCGGGGTCCTTCGCGGGCCGGCTTTCAGGCACGAACAGGCCTATGATGGGTATATCATGTGCATTCTGGCAACCTGGGCCTGCCGCCGTCGGAACCAGCACGGCGAATATCGTTAAAACCGACGCCTGTCTGATTATCATGGACATCCTGTTGTCTCCAATGTCAGCCGGCCAGCAACGGACTGGCGACAGCCCGGCCGTTACGCGATTCCGCATATTATAATTACCGGCGGAACGGCGGACCGCAAGTTATTTCGCCCGCCGCATCGCATTTGCGTTCGGCCCGCCGGATTCTTGCGCATCCTGCCCGCCATCCGCCGGCAGGTGCAGGCTCATGAGCCTGCCGATCAGCCAGACGATCTTCTCCACCAGCATCGTCAGATCGAGCAGGCAGCCTCGTTCCTGCGCCGTCGTCAGATTGTCGCCGTCCATGTATGCCTTGCGAAGCCTTTCCATCGTCGGCCCCTGATCGGAACTGAGATTCAGGAGCATCCGCCGGTTTTCCTCATCGTCGGTCCTGATCCCATCGACGGCGTACATCAGCAGAAAATCCACCGATTCCAGGCAGGCCTCGGAAAGCATTTCCAGCGACTTGAAGCCCCTGGCCTGCTCTATCGCGTGCACGCCGGCAACGGCGCTGTCGCCAAGCTGTGCGAACAGGGCCTGGCGAGTCTGGTAAAAGGCGTGCCTGTGCGCAGTCGCCGGTTCCATGGGCATTGCAAGCAGCGCCGAGGCCGCATGAGAGACCTCGCGGGCGAGCGTCTTGAACGCGTCGTGTCGGACCTTGAGGTCGGGACCGGCGTAATTTTTGCGGGCGGTCGACATGAAGGCCGATATCTGTTCCAGTTCGCGAGTCTGCTCCAGCCTGACAAGTTCCAGACCGGTGTCGGGGTCCTGCGGCTCGAACTCGTTGAGGTATTTCGGGCGGGCCATGCTTTCCTCCTCAGTCGCCGGAAGCGACCTTGCCAGCCATCGCAAAAGCGGCGCCTGGACGGCCGTAACTATGATCGCCGAGGCGACATTGAAAAACAGGAACGCAAACGCTGCCTGCTTGTCCAGATCGGCTGTGATAGCGCATATGAGGGCAATCACAAGTGGAACATTCAGATAAACCTCCACGTAATACAGGCCGATGAATAGGGCCGCCCCGACGCAGTTGAAGATGTTGACGAACCGCACGAGCTGCCTGGAAGATCCCCTGAAAGCCGACCCCAGCAGGACCTTGAACATCGTCGACCCGATTGCCGCTCCGTACATGAACAGAAATGCCTGTTGCGGCTTGAGAATTTCTTCGTGGGTAAGCCCGATCGCGACCAGCGCCACCGCCGTCGAGGACTGTGCGATAAAGCCAAGAACCGCCCCGGCCAGGATGGCAAGGGCCGAATAATCCCGGCTGAACGCCATCGCCCCGGCGAACCACGGTTTGTGCCGGAGAGGCGCTACGCCGTCGAGCATGAGTTCGATGCCGAAGAAGATCAATCCCAGCCCCAGGCCGGCGCCGAAGAAGGTTTTTATCCTTTCGCTCCTGGCCAGGTACATGCCGATCCCCGACAGCCCCACCACGAACATTACCGCCACCGTGAGATTCAGCGACACGACGAAGACAAGCACGCAGTTGCCGACGCTGAATCCGGTCAGCACGGCCGCCGCCTGAGCGACGCTCAGCAGCCCGGCGCAGATCAAGCTGGCCAGTATCACCAGCGCCGCCGATGTGCTCTGCATCAGCGCCCCGGAGCACAGGCCGAACAGCGTCGCCCGCGGCCTGGTGGACACGAATCTGGTGGCCAGCATCCTGAACTGTCTGCTGCCGAGCTGCTTGAGGCTGTTTGAAAGCAGCAGCACGCCCGTGAGCATCAGGCCCAGGCCTATCAGGATTTTGCCTATCAGTTCCATCGCGAGTTGCGGCAATCGTAGGCCCGGCCGGCCCGGCGGTCAAGCGGATGGCGCGCAATCGGTGTAATGGGCCAGTTACAGGGGGATTGGCGGGCATCCTGCTGTGTGCGTAAAATAAATATTGACTCGCCTGCAAACCAACAATAGCCTTGACTGTCGTAGATAATGCCGGCCGGGTCCGGCCGGACTAACTACACGAAGGAATCGACCATGAGGCCGACGATCTGCATAGCGATGACGGCAGCACTCGCCTTTCTTGCCGGATGCGATCCGTACCCTAATAACCAATGGAATAACGAGGAGCGGCGAGACAAGGGGCTGGTGGTCATCCTGCCAGGCATCGAGGGCGAGAGCGCTAACAATCAGCATATCCGCCAGGGTCTTTACGAGGCCGGGTTGCCTTACGCCCTCGAAATATACAGTTGGGGATTTCCGATCCCCGGCATATCGCTGCTGGTAAATCAGACGGACACCGCGGCCGACAGAAGGGCGGCGGCCAAACTCGCCGAATGGATCGCCAAATATCAGGGCAACTATCCGGACAGGCCGGTCTTCCTGATCGGCCACAGCGGCGGGGGCGGAGTAACCATTTTCACCCTCGAGGCGATTGCCATGACTCCCAACGCCAAACCTCTCGCTGGGGCCGTGCTGGTCTCGGCCAGCATCTCCGCAAATTACGATCTCAGCGCCGCCCTGCTGCACAGCCGGCTGGGCGTCGTCAACTATTACAATCCCGAGGACACCGCCCTGCTGGGCATGGGCACCGCCATCATGGGCAACGTCGACGGCGGGCACGGCGATTCGGCCGGAAGGACCGGCTTCGACAGCGGCGCCGCGACCTTGTATCAGGTCAGCATCACCAAGGACCGCACCGACTGGATGGGCGATCCGCATACGGCCGGAACGAATATCAGCTTCGTGGCACATTATATCGCGCCGTGGTTCAAGTCCGCCGCCTGGCCGCCGGCTTTCGCACAGGATTGATCTGAAGCCGACATCCTGCTCGGTGAAGGCGCATGGTGGATATTTTCGATGTCTGGCGCGTACTGCCTTTAAGATCACAATTTGTGACCTTGAAGGCTGGGCAGTTTTTAAAGCCGCAATCCGCGGCCTTCCGGATAGGCGGGACAGTTGTTTACCCGGCCTTCACTCAACAATTGCCTGACTTCTTGGGCCAATGCAGACGGATTTTCTCCATCCAGGGGGCAATTCCGAGTCTGTAAACTTCAAGGAATCTGTCAAGTCGCAGACTCAACTCCTGTATTTCCGGGGAAATCCAGCCGATGGCCTCAATAAGATGGGCATGCTGATCGGGCAGGTCTGTCCAGTGTATGATCCGCTCGTGGTGGAATATCCTGTTTCGCAGGATACGTATTTCATCCCATCGTTTTTCCTGGAAATGAAAGTTCCGCTTCTGTCGTGGGCAGGCCGTGAAACCATGTTTAAGCAGACAGGCGCTCAAACCCGTCCTGGCGTGGAATTTATTGAAAAAACTGGTCCAAAAACCGAAGCTAAGTTCGGCAACAATTCGACCAGAGGTTCGGGGTTTGCCGATTTTATCAATTTTGTCCTTGGCTTCTGGACATCCTGTTTGCCCAGATTGGTTAAACTGGCCATATCATACCAACTTGGGGTCTTAAAATACCCTGTGAAAGCCCGATGTGCGGCATTTCTTAAAGCCACCTCGGCCATTTGAAGAGGCGAATAAAGAGCCTCGGAGACCGCAATGTTCCAGAGGTAACGGCCAAGGGCTGTAACTTCATCGGCGTTGTCATGCTGCCGATAGGCATCGAACCGCTCTATCGAAACTGCGGCCAGTATTCTATTGAAAAAATCGGAATTCATGTTGATTTCTTATCCGGCAAATGGCGATAATATTGGTGTAAGCCCCGGAAGTCCTTCTCCCGTCCATGCGGCGGTGCCAGGAGCCGGGGTTTTCTTTTTGCACATCGATGTTTCATACATTAATTCCCATAGTCTAAAACCTCCAAGTCAGTCTCGGTCTGATTGTACCTGATTCTTTCGGATTAAAAAATATTCCACCATAAATCGGAGCACTTATTCCCTCACGACGGCCTTGGCGGGGCAGACGATCCGGCAGGTGCCGCAGCGGACGCATTTCTGATCGTCTACGGAGTGTTTGCGGTAGGGTTTGGACGCGATCGCGTCGACGGGGCAGTTCTGGGCGCAGATCGTGCAGCCGATGCAGTCGTCGGTTATTCGATAATGCACCAGGCCTTTGCAGACCCCGGCGGGACAGCGCCCGGCAAGATGGGCGTCGTATTCGTCGCGGAAAAATTTCAGCGTCGAGAGCACGGGATTCGGGGCCGTCTTGCCAAGCCCGCAGAGGCTGCCCGCCCGGACAGCCAGAGCCAGTTCCTCCAGTTTTTCCACATCTTCCTTCGAGGCCTGTCCTTCGCTGAGCCGGTCCAGGATGTCCAGCATCAGCCTCGTGCCGATCCGGCAGCAGGTGCACTTGCCGCACGACTGGTTCTGCGTGAACCGCAGGAAATAGCGGGCGATGTCCACCATGCAGTCGTCCTCGTCGAGCACGACCATTCCGCCGCTGCCCATTATGGCGCCGGCCGCCGTCAGGGCCTCGTAATCCACGGGCGTGCCGGACAGGCTCGCCGGCACGCACCCGCCGGACGGCCCGCCGATCTGGACTGCCTTGAATTTCTTTCCGCCGGCGACTCCGCCGCCGATGTCGTTTACGATCTGGCCTATGGTAACGCCCATAGGCACCTCGATAAGTCCGCCGCGGGCGATCTTGCCCGCCAGGGCGAAGACCTTGGTGCCCTTGCTGCCGGACGTGCCGAGTTGTGCCAGCGTGTCTGCGCTGTTCCGGATGATCCACGGAATGGTTGAAAGCGTTTCGACGTTGTTGATGAGCGTCGGTTTGCCCCACAGTCCGCTGACGGCCGGGTACGGCGGGCGGAACCTGGGCATGCCGCGCCTGCCCTCGACCGAGGCCATAAGCGCGGTCTCCTCGCCGCAGATGAACGCGCCGGCCCCCTGCATGATCCTTGCGGTCAGGTTCAGTTTTCCGCCCAGCGCCCCGCGGCCGATCAACCCTCGCTGGACGCAGGCATCCATCGCGGCCTGCATCCTCACGACGGCCAGCGGATACTCGGCCCGGATGTAAAAAACGCCTTCGCCCGCCCCGACCGCCCAGGCCGCGATAGCTAACCCCTCGATCAGCCGGAACGGATACGACTCCATTATCATCCGGTCCATGAACGCGCCGGGGTCGCCCTCGTCGCCGTTGGAAATTACGTACTTGACCGCCCCCGGCGCCTGCCTGACTGCCTGCCATTTTCTGCCGGTCGGAAAACCCGCCCCTCCCCTGCCTCGCAGGCCGCTGGCGGTTACCTGTTCGATGATCGTCTCGGGCGTCATTTCATTCAAGCATTTTTTCAGCGCCTCGAACCCGCCGCCGGCCAGATATTCGTCCAAATTCAACGGATCAATTTGGCCGCAGTGTTCGGTTACAACGTGCTTCTGCGGCGCCAGGAACGCCAGGACGTGGCTGTCGCGGGCGTTGAGGCTGTAATGCTCGATCGTGCCGGCGACCCGGCCGGTCAGCAGGGCATCCAGCGCAACGGACGCGGAGCTTTTGATCCTGTCGGCCAGCCGCACCGGGCGGAAATGCCTGCGAATTATCGCCGGCACGTCCTCGGCCTGGACGCGGGCATAGAGTGCCTGGCCCGACGGTCCGTTCACCTCAAGCAGCGGCGTCTGGTGGCACATGCCGACGCAGCCGACCGATTTGACCTCGGCCCGCGAGCCGATCGCGCCGAGGGTCTCGATTACCGCCTGCCGGACGCGGGCGCTGCCGCGGGCCTGGCAGCACGAACCCAGGCCCAGTTTGATCTGTCCTTGCCCGCCGGCCGCACCCGGCGCCGGTTCGCGGCCCGTCGGCCGCCCCTGCCTGTGAAGCCTACGATAATCATTAATCATCCCATCGACCGTGTGGGCCGTCATATGCCCGTAGGTTACGTCCTCGATCTGCACGGCCGGGGCGAGCGTGCAGCAGCCCAGACAGGCGACCTTGGTAATCGTGAATTCGCCGTCGGGGTCGCTGTCCTGTCCGTCGGGAATCTTCAGCAGCCGCAGCAGAGCGTCGTAGACCATGCCGGCGCCCTTGACGTGGCAGGCCGTGCCGTGACAGACCCGGATGATGTGCTTGCCGACCGGGCTGTGCCTGAAATAATCGTAGAACGTCGAGACCCCCGCGATCCGGGCCGGCGTGATCTCCGTCGTGGTGCAGACCCGCTCGAGCGCCTCGGCCGGCAGATAGCGATATTGCTCCTGTATCGCCTGGAGGATCGGAATGCACTTGTCCGACGTCCGGCCGATCCGTTCGATGATCCTGTCTATATCGCCAAGGTCGATCTTTCCCGCAGGAGTCTGTTTTTCCGCCAATTGTTCCATCGTTTATTCCAGCAATTCCTGCACCTTGCCGTCGGGCAGGACCGGGCAATACTTGAAGCACCTTCCGCACGAGAAGCACCTGGCCGGGTCGGGCGCCCAGTCCTCGCGCCGCCGCCGCACGGACATCTGCGCGAGCTTGAGGCCGAATACCAGCCCGGCAAGCCCGCCGGCCAGCACTTCCAGCCGAAGCTCCACAGGCATCGACGCGATGCTGAATCGGGCCGTGAACTTCCCACGAATCGCCCGGGCCTGCGCGTGCAGATCGGAGACGGACCTGCCCGATGCCCGATATATCTCGCTTGCGGCGGTCCTGACGCTCGCCAGACCCGCATCTTCCCGGCGAATCTGCTCCGAAAGCTCGACAATTCCGTTCAACCTTGCCAGCGGCTCGCGGAGCAGCGAACAGGCCCACGCGCCGGCGAAGACAAGCATCGGCAGCAGCACGATCATCGCGATCAACCTGCGCCTGGCCAAGACAAGGTCCGACAGCTTCGCGTCGTCGGGCGGACGGATCGCGCCGTAAGGGCAGGCGTCGGCGCACAGCCGGCACTTGACGCATATCGACGGAGTGATCGCGACCCGCTTCCACGATATCCTCGAAAATATCCGCAGCAGGGCCCCGTAAGGGCAGAAGAAGCGGCAATATCCGCGGCTGACAAACAGGCTGATCGCCAGCCAGCAGAAGCTCACGATCATCATCAGATTATTGCCGCTTCGCCGGAAAAAGGCGACGAAGGGATCGTACTGGCAGATGATGAAGGTTACGTCCGTCGCCGCCAGCAGGGCGGCCAGAATCAGATAGACCCACGGCAGCAGCCCCAGCGAATGTTCGAGCCAGGCCGGGACTTTGATCGGCCGGACAAGGACAAGCTCCTGAATGGCCCCCAGCGGGCAGACTGCCCCACAGAACGTCCGGCCGAACAGCAACGTAAGAATCAGGGGCAGGCAGAAGAACAGCGCCACCGCGGCCGGGACCGCGTAGGTCGGGTCCGCCAGCGCCGCCGCCACATTTTGAACCGACCCGACCGGACAGACGCACCCCTTGCGATAGAAGCCGAAGTACGCCACGCACGCCGCCGTCAGTACGATCAGGCCGGCCCGCGACCGAAGGCGGATCGACAGCCAGGCCGACAGGCAGATCGCCCCTGCCAGCAGGGCCGCGTCCAACCACTGCATCGCTTCAGACCGCGGCGGAAGATTTGGCACGACCGGCTTTTGATAGCCGGCCGGCAAATCCGGCGGCGGAAAACGCTCGACGGCGTAAGCCGCCGCGCCAAAGCACAGAATCATCGCAATTGTCAGCAGCCTTCTGTTCAAGTTGCGTGGTCCTTGGTCTTGAGGATGTAGGGATTTTTACGGCTGACGCGGCGGAACGCGCCGGTCGGACATGCAGCGGCTATCGCGCAGTGGTTGCAGTTGACGCACAGGTCGTGCCTGATCTGGAGGAACAGCGAGCCGTTGCCGAAGGTCGCGCACCCCTTGACGCACTTGCCGCACCCGATGCACAGCGACTCGTCGATGGTGTACTGGTAATAAACGTCGGTAACATAGGTCCGTGTAATCGCGCCGACGGGGCACAACTGGTTCTCGGCCCCGGCGTCGGGTTTGGCCGACACCATGTCGAAAAAGCCGAAGCACGGTTTGCAGTATGCACAAACGTCGAAGGCGTGAACGCAGCGGACCGCGGATGGAGTGAGCACGCAATACGTCGCACAGTTGCCGCACTGGATGCATTTATACGGATCGAGCTGCCAGACGACGTCGCCGGCGGCGGAGGAGGAACCGGCCATACCCGCCAGGCCGGCCGCGCCCAGCAGGCCAGCGCCGCGCAGGCCCGCCGACAGAATCTCGCGGCGGGTCAGTTTTTTGCCGCCCGGGGTTGCGCCGGCCGGGTCGTCTTTTCCATCGCCGCAATGGATAGGGCGATTTTCGCTCATTTGCCGGATTCCTTCTGCCACCTGCGGGCGAGTTCGCCCTGCGGCAGGCTGCACGATTCGACCTGTCCGCAGCCGGCGCATGCGCCCCTGTTGACGCATTCGCCCGCCGCGGCGCCGGCGCTGCCCGGCCGCCCTCGACTTATAAGCCAGCCGGCCAGCACGGCAATTGCCCCGCCGGCCAAAACCCTGCCGACCAGCGAAAGAAAACCCCTTCGGCCGGCGCCGACATTGCCGGCTTTTTTTTCGCCGTTGTCATCCATCTCATTATTTCCGATCTTATTTTCCATTTGTCCTCGTCGTGGTTCCGCCGTGAGCGGGCGCCGTCTGAGTCTGCGGCGGCCTGCGGACGTAAACCAGCACCGCCTTGCGGACCGGGTCGAGCACCAGCACCCGGCCCTTTGAATCGGCCGCAACGTCCAGCCACGGCGTCTGGACGTCGAACTCGTCCGGCCCGGCCACCACGCCGGCAAACATGCCGGTTTCGTCATAAAGTTTGACCCTGGGCAGGCCCTTCTCGGCCGTAACCTGCCACCCGTCGGGCATCACCGCGATATCGCCCGGATTGCAGCAGCCGCAGAAGCCGTCGATCTCGCGCCCGAACTTTTTTATCGCGTCCTGGCTGGACAGGCCCCAATACCCCTCGAGCGAGCCGTCGAACCCGCGCGCCTCGACCCGCAGCAGTCCGGGATTATTCACGCGCAAGAGGCCGTCGGGCGCGATCGCCACGTCGAGCCGCGTGCTGTAGACCGTCAGGCCCGGCACGTTGGCGGCCTTGTCCTCTTTGCCGAACCGCCCGAGCAGCTTGCCGTGAATGTCATACCTGCACACAAGCCGGTTTCCGGTGTCGGCCGCGAACACGTCTTTCCGGCCGACCGCCACGGCGGTTATCCGCGCCTTGTCGTCGAGCCTGCCCCACGCCAGCCACTTGCCCTGCCACGGATCGCGGACCTCGACGTGGTCCTTCATGCCGACATACAGTTTGGCGTCAGACCCGACGGCAATGCACTGCGGAACATCCTGCGTCGCAAACTGGTCGAACAGCCTGCCGTCCGGCGTGAAAATCCGGATCGCCCTGTCGCCGGCGACGTAGATGCGATCCTCTTCGCCGACCGCTATCCCGGCGACGTTGCCCAGCCCGGCCGGGAACATGTTTGCGCGGCTGAACAAAAGCAGTTGCGGGTCGAATTTGCGATATTGGTCAAAATCAGTTTTATATTGAGGCCCCAGGCCGCTGCCGGTTTTGCCCGTGCTGTCCTGGCGGTACAAGGCGTAAAAGCCGCCGCCGGCCGCCAGGACAACAACCAGAATTATCATTGCCGCCGTAAATTTCGACACGGCTATTTCCTGTGTGATTAAAGCTGCAATTTTACGAAGATCGTGATCCCATTTTAACGCCCATCAAGGTTGCCTTATTGCGCCCCTACGGGGCTTTTCTTTTTGATCTCGCCAGTTCCCGGGGCGTTGCCCCGGGCTATCATATTTCGCCCTTTCAGGGCGGAAATATCCGT
>JACRIL010000011.1 GCA_016235825.1 Planctomycetota bacterium | reverse complement strand
CCTGCTTTCGCATCTGCTTGACTTATAAGTCTCGCAGTCGAGCATCCTTATACCTTTACGCTCTGCGCACGATTACCAACCGTGCTGAGGATGCCTTTGGACTCCTCCGTTACACTTTGGGAGGAAACCGCCCCAGTTAAACTGCCCACCAAACACTGTTCCCCGCCCGGATTCACGGGTATCGGGGTTAGACGGCTTATGGCACAAGGGTGGTATTTCAACGTTGGCTCCCCTCCGGCCGGAACCGGAGGATCAACGCCTCCCACCTATCCTACGCATGTGACATCAGACGCCAATGTCAGGCTACAGTAAAGGTTCACGGGGTCTTTCCGTCTTGCTGCGGGAACGCGGCATCTTCACCGCGTCTGTAATTTCACCGAGTCCGTTCTTGAGACACTGCTCCAGTGATTACGCTATTCATGCACGTCGGAACTTACCCGACAAGGAACTTCGCTACCTTAGGACCGTCATAGTTACGGCCGCCCTTCACGGGGGCTTAGGTTGCCAGCTTTGGATTGCTCCTGACCGGCTGCCTTGACCTTCCCGTAGTGGGCAAGCGTCAGTCTCTATACATCCTCTTACGAGTTGGCAGAGACCTGTGTTTTTGATAAACAGTTCCCAGAGCCGATTCGCTGCGGCCTCCTGATAAATCAGGGAGGCACCCCTTATTCCGAAGTTACGGGGTCAAATTGCCTAGTTCCTTAAGAACGGTTCTCTCGAGCGCCTGAGGATACTCTCCTCGCCTACCTGTGTCAGTTTGAGGTACGGATGCGCGTATTGTCACCGTGAAGCTTTTCCCGGCACCCGCGTTCCAGACTTCGGCAACAGATCGGCCTCGAGCTGCCGCCTTACGACGGCCCCAACCCACGCGACTAATCGTGGGATCTGGTGTGTGGATGCGTCCATCACGGGTCAACCTTTACGCACAGTGCAGGAATATTAACCTGCCATCCATCGTCTACGCCTTTCGGCCTCGACTTAGGGTCCGACTAACCCTGCCCGGATTTACCTACGACAGGAAACCTTAAGCTAACGGCGACCAGGATTATCACCTGGTTTATCGTTACTCATACCGGCATTCTCACTAGCTGCCGCTCCAGCGCTCCTTACGGTACGCCTTCGCAGCTGACAGCTACGCTCTCCTACCGCCCTTGCGGGCCCGCGGCTTCGGTATCATGCTTAGTCCCGATCATTATCGGCGCCGAATTGCTCGACCAGTAAGCTATTACGCACTTTTTAAATGGTGGCTGCTTCTAAGCCAACATCCTGGCTGTCATCGCAATCCGACTTCCTTAGTCACTTGGCATGAATTGGGGACCTTAGCCGGCGATCTGGGTTCTTTCCCTTTCGACCATGAAGGTTATCCCTCACGGACTCACTCCCGAGATAGTCACAGCGGTATTCGGAGTTTGGTTGAAGGCTGTAGCCTGGTGGGCCCAACGTTTCATCCAGTGCTCTACCCCCGCCGTGTAGTGGCTCGAGGCTGTTCCAAAAAACATTTCGGAGAGAACGAGATATCCCTGCGTTTGATTAGACTTTTACTCCTCCCCACAGCTCATCCCAGAACTTTTCAACGTTCACGGGTTCGGACCTCCGCGCCCTTTTACGGGCGCTTCATCCTGGCCATGGGTAGATCACGCAGATTCGCGTCTATTGCCCGCGACAATCGCCCTGTTCAGACTCGGTTTCCCTGTGGCTGCGCCCCGTAGGGGCTTAGCCGGGCCGCGAACAATAACTCGCCGGTTCATTATGCAAAAGGCACGCCGTCACCCGTTCCCCCTTGCGGGGGCATAGGGCTCCGACAACTTGTAGGTGCATGGTTTCAGGTGCTTTTGACTCCTCTAATAGAGGTGCTTTTCATCGTTCAGTCGCCTTACTTGTTCACTATCGGACGTGGCTGAGTACTTAGCCTTGGAGAGTGGTCTCCCCGGATTCGCGCGAGGTTTCACGAGCATCGCGCTACTCTGGAACGGCGGTATAACGGAGGGTCTAACGATTTCGCCTACGGGACTATCACCCTGTATCGTGCGGCTTTCCTGACCGCTTCGGCTATCGGGACCTTTGTAACTCCTAACCGCCGCCCGCAACCCCGGGAACAAGTTCCCGGTTTGGGCTGTTCCGCGTTCGCTCGCCGCTACTTGCGGAGTCTCAGTTGATTTCTTTTCCTGCGGGTACTTAGATGTTTCAGTTCCCCGCGTTCGCTCTGCCCTGACTATGAATTCATCAGGGAGTGACCCTTACGGGCCGGGTTGCCCCATTCGGAGATCTCCGGATCAAAGCCTGTTTGACGGCTCCCCGGAGCTTATCGCAGCCTACTGCGTCCTTCATCGCCTCGCCACGCCTAGACATCCACCGTGCACCCTTAATAGCTTGACCACATTCGTCTCCGGCCCTTTTGAGGACAGAGATTTCTGGGGCCTGCTTCGCCTTGGCGCTTTGTACTGCTAACATCGGTGAACCCTTATCAGCGTTCTTGGTTACCCTATTCGATTGTCAAACAGCCTGGACCGTTTCCAGTCCTCGTCCGGCCATAGCGGCCGGGCAATACAACCTCCCGTTACGAGGCCATCTTATCTGGCTTCCCAACTGGAGGGTCCGGCAATATACAACCACATCTCATCCCTCTGCAAGTATTTTATCGATCTTTTTACAAAAAAACCACAAAAATTTTTCGCGGCCTGCTTTTTTCTTTTTCACGCATTCTTGCCGGCGGCGGCGGGAACCGCTTATAATCATCCCCGAAGGAGATGCAGAATGGAACGCCCCAGACTTATGGTGATCGGACTTGACTCGATTGGGCTGAAGCTGCTGGAGAGCTTCCGCGGACGATGCCCGGCCATTTGGCGGCTTGCCTCGCGCGGGGCGGCCGGCAGCGCGATACCTTGTTTCCCCATCTACACGCCGACCAACTGGGCTGTGCTCTCGACGGGGGCCGACTCATCGACCACCGCAGCCGAGGGCTGGCACAATACCGTGTCGGGATCAAACCTCAGCACGTTCGACCGCCGCTCGATACCATGCGACACAATCTTCGACTCGGCCGCACGAGGGGGCCTGCGGACGCTGGCCGTATCCTACCCAACGGGCTTTCCGGTCCGCTCGAAGCTCAACATGGCCCTGGCTCCGCTCGACAGGGGCCTGGTGAGCAACAACCTTGTCCCTGGGAAAATTCTCGAAGTTAAACCCGGCGCCGGCGGGGCGTTCAGCTTCGTGCTGGTCAAGGCGCCGGAGGCCATCTCGGGCGCTGCGATGGCAAAGGCCGTCGGCGCCACCGAGGACGGCGAGGCAACCGCCGGCAAGGGCCGCACGGCGACGATGCAGGACATCGAGGCCAGCCTCCGCCGCCGCGACGCAGGCTGGGAACTACGCCTCCTCGCCGGCCGGGGCAGCCGCTATGCGCTGCGGCACGAGCAATGGAGCCGGCCCATACCGGTAAGGGTTCCCCTGCCCGGAAGGCCGGGCAAGTGCCTCGTCCGTGTCATGGTCTTCGGCAGGGGCCGGCGACTGGCAGTCTCCGAGTGCTACGACGTTGGAAACCTCGGCAGTCCGGAAACGCTCGTAAAGAGGATACTCGCCAAGTTAGGCCCCCCTACCGAGCACTCGGTCTTTTATTCGGCGATGACCCGCCTTTTCTCGAAGGGCGCAAGCGACCTCGCCATCGAGCGGCTTGCGAGGAAGGAACTCCAGGCCCAGGCGAAATGGATTGCCGACGCCGCGGCGATGACTTTTAAGGAAAGCCCATATGACATCTTTTATCTCCACCATCACTACCCCGACAGCGTGTTGCACGCATATCTGGCGGCGGCCGAGGGCGCCAGGTCATTCAGCCCGCGGCAGCACGCGATGGCGAGAAAAGCGATTGCGACGGCCATCGGGATATGCGACGGGCTGGTCAAGGGTCTCCTGAAACTCGCCGGGCCCAAGACCACGGTGCTCGTCGTCTCGGACCACGGCAACGTGCCCAACAGGTATGGCACGAACGTCTCCCGGCGGCTGGCTGACTGCGGGCTGACGGTCCTCGACAAGGCGGGCAAGGTTGACCGGAAAAAGAGCCTGGCGTGGAGATCGGACAGGGTGGGCACGTGGGTGGAGATAAACGCCAGGCCGGGTACACCCGCTTATGAAGATGCGCAGGCGAAGGTCCTCGACTGCCTGCTCGACTGGAAGACGCCCGACGGCCGGCGAGTGATAGCCCTGGCGCTCAGGAAGAAAGATTCGCATCTTCTGGACTACCACGGGCCGGACTGCGGCGATGTTACGTTCCACTACAACTCGGGCTTCTCGTGGTTCGGCTCGCCCAAAAAGGCCCTTCAACCTAATGACTCCGGCGCCAATCACGGGCCGCAGATGCCGGTTACCATATCAAAACTCTCGGACAACATGTCATTCTTCGTGGCGGCCGGCCCGAGGATCAAACGCGGACTCCGGTGGGACTGGGCAAGGCGCGGGCACATCAGACTCGTGGACGTGGTTCCGACGGTCTGCGAGGCCTCGGGCGTGCCGCCGCCGGCCAACGTTACGGGAGCAATCCGACGCGAACTGCTCAGGTAGGCGACGGATCATAATTTTCGATGCAAAATCAATACCGCCCGATCAGGTCGAGCATTTGCCGGTCGAGCAGCCGGCCGTGCCGTGGCGCATAGTTTTTACCTCTTGGATTCAACCATGTCCCTGCCTTGCTTGAAAACGGCGGCTCTTTGGTATATTTTGCGGCACGGCCTGCGGGCAGGTCCGGCATTGACATCCCCGCATTGGTATACGGAGATTCGATTCGCGGGCGAGACGCTCGCGGCACACGCGGGCAAGATGCCCGCGATACAAAAAACGACGTTCCCCATTTACATGGGGGGCTTCGGGAGATTCGCAATATGCAATACGGCCATTTTGACGACGCGAAAAAGGAATACGTCATCACCCGCCCGGACACCCCGACGTCCTGGAGCAACTACCTGGGCTCGACGGACTACGGGGCGATAATCACCAACAACGCCGGCGGGTACTCTTTTTACCGGTCCGGCGCGCTGGGCCGGTTCATGCGTCTGCGGTTCAACTCCGTGCCGATGGACCAGCCGGGCCGGTATTTCTACATCCGCGACAACGCCGGCGGCGACTACTGGTCGGCCTCGTGGCAGCCGGTGGGCAAACCGCTGGACAAGCACAAGTCCATCTGCCGGCACGGAACCGGTTACACGATCATCGAGTCGCAGTACGCCGAGATCGCGTCCGAGGCGGCGTATTTCGTCCCGCTGGGCAGGAATTTCGAGTGCTGGCTGCTGAAGCTGACCAACAATTCCGCCCGCCGGCGCGACCTGAGCGTCTTCAGCTACGTCGAGCTGGCCAATAACTGGTCCACCACGCAGGACCAGGTCAACATTCAATACTCGCATTACATCGTCAAGACCCGGTTCGCCGACGGGATGCTGGCCCACTCGATCAACGATCACCTGGCGGAGGACCCGGCCGACTTCACCAACAACGACCAGTGCAGGCACGTTTTTCTGGGACTGGCCGGGGCGAAGGCCGACGGCTTCGACGGCGACCGCGAGGCGTTTATCGGCCCGTACCGCCGATATGACAATCCGCTGGCCGTCGAGCGGGGCAAATGCTCCGGTTCGAATGCCTTCGGCGACAACGGCTGCGGGGCGTTTCAGGTGAACGTCTCGCTGGAGGCCGGCCAGAGCCGAGAATTCATGCTGGTCATGGGCGTCGGCAGGGTGAGCCGCGAAGGCAAGGCGGTCCTGAAGGAGTTCGACACGGTCGGCAAGGCCCGGGCCGCGCTGGAAGAACTGAAAACCCACTGGCACGGTCTGCTGGGCAGGCTGACCGTCCAGTCGCCCGACGCCGGGTTCAACAGCATGGTCAACGTCTGGAACGCATACAACTGTCTCATCACATATAATTGGAGCCGGGCCGCCAGCCTCGTCTATAACGGCGAACGCGACGGGCTTGGCTATCGCGACAGCGTGCAGGACATGCTGGGCGTGATGCCCGCCATCGCGCCGCAGGCCGTCGGACGGCTGGAACTGCTGATAACCGGCCAGTGCTCCACCGGCGGGGCGATGCCCATCGTCAGGCCGTTCGCCCACAGGCCAGGCAAGGAACGCCTGGTCGCCGAGGAAGAGTACCGCTCCGACGACTGCCTGTGGCTGTTCAACGCGGTGTCAGAGTATGTGAAGGAAACCGGCGACGCGGAGTTTCTGAATAAGCCCCTGCCTTACGCCGACAGCGGCCAGGCGAGCGTTATGGGCCATCTGAGGCGGGCGCTGGAATTCAATCTTTCGCGGACCGGGGCCGACGGCCTGCCGTGCGGGCTTCTGGCCGACTGGAACGATTGCATCAAGTTCGGCCCAAAAGGTCAGAGCATGTTCGTGGCCATGCAGGTCCGGCTGGGGCTGAAAATCTATGCCGAGATGGCCGATCTGTTAAAGCAGCCCGACCAGGCCGCCTGGGCGGGAAAGGCACTTGCCGAACTCGACCGGCGGATACAGGCCTTCGCGTGGGACGGCGCGTGGTTCGTCCGCGGCAGCAGGGCCGACGGCTCGATCATCGGCACGAAAAACGATCCGGAAGGGACGATCTTCCTGGAGCCGCAGGTTTGGTCGGTCATCAGCGGCGCGGCCGACGACAGGCAGGCCGTCGCGGCCATGGACTCCGTCCGCGACAGGCTGGCCACCGAATACGGCATAATGATATGCAGCCCGCCGTTCGTCAAAACCGGCTATCACGTCGTCCGGGCCGTGCTGATGAACGAGGGGTGCAAGGAGAACGCCGGCATATTCAGCCATACGCAGGGCTGGGCCGTCATTGCCGAGACGATGCTCGGCCGGGGCGACCAGGCGTGGCAATATTATAGCGCATACATGCCCGCCGCCTACAACACCCGCGCGGAAATCCGGCAGATCGAGCCCTACGTCCACTGCCAGTCCACGCACAGCCGGCACAGCAAAAAGTTCGGCATATCGCGGATTCCCTGGTTATCCGGCACAGCCTCGTGGTCGTACTATGCCGCCACACAATACATACTCGGCATCAGGCCGGACTGGCACGGCCTGCTCATCGACCCGTGCATACCGCGCAGTTGGGACGGCTTTACCGTCAAGCGGATATTCCGCGGCGCGACATATAATATCGAAGTCAAAAATACGCGACATGTCTGCAAGGGCGTCAAACAAATGACCGTCGACGGCAAGGCCGTGGAAGGCAACCTCCTCGCACCGGCCGCACATGGCGCCAATGTCAACGTGATAGCCGAACTTGAAACTTAACCGTCCAACCAATCCTGCTCATTTGCCGAACGGGATCGTAACAAAATATATCTCGCCTTTTTGGCTAACTTCCAATTCTATGGTCGTGGGACATTCTGTTTCATCATAGGATTTTTGGGATATAGAGTCGAACTCCTGTGATACTCTGCCATCCATTATGAGATGATATTTTTTGCCTTTTGTTGGCGGGTGGCATGTCCGGATTTTGCGCCAAGAGGTATGGATCGGGTGCATGCAGCGCCGCGAACTATCTTGCTATATTTGGTCAGAAGATTGCTGAAAATATTAGGAAAATTACATTTTTGATCTTATGAAACATGTTTTTATGCACGCATGGACAAACAAGCAGTTTGACCAATGTTTTCGGGGATATTTGGTATTTTTGACGTTTATATGGTTTGCGGCGTTGCATGCCACCCGCCTGTCGTACGACGCGAAACCCACGGATGCGAATTTTGTTTTCCCGCCACGAAGTGGCGGAGGAATCTTTGGGTGTGCCGCGGATTACCTCCGCCCAGCCGGGGCGGGGAAAAACAGAATCCATCTCCACGGGTTCCGCTTCGCCCGCCTGGCGGCAGTCTTCGCTTCACCTGCGGCTACAATCCGCAGCCCCTTTGGGGCTGTAGGACTATTCCGCCGGGGCGGTGGACGTGGCTGACTGCCCCGGCTTTGTCGCGGCGGACTTGATTTTTGCTATCGCTTCCTTAAACGCTATTTTTACATCGTACTCGTTGGAGTTGCAGATTTGCTGTTCAAGTGATTCGATGGCACGAGGATCGCCAAGTTTTCCGAGTGCTTCACCCGCAATGCGACGTACATGCCAATAGTGGTCCTTGTTTAACACTACAACGAAACTTCCTCTGGCATGATGCAGCATCGCAGCTTATACAACTTGACGCCAAGTCTGCGTAACCGCCTGAGTTTGGCTTTCACGTGGGACTGCCGTGCGCGCCGATTGCGGTTCTGCGTCTCGGT
>JACRIL010000093.1 GCA_016235825.1 Planctomycetota bacterium | reverse complement strand
GCTTTTTGCATTATTGACATAACCTATTGTATTTGGCAAAGTTATCTTTCGCAACTGATGTTTCGTAAGGTAAAATTTGTTTTAACAGTACAATTTGGCTGCATGGAACAAAGACTTATAACGCAGATGCAAAAAGCTCGCGAGCAGGGGGATATTTGTTGTTTTTTCCCCAACCACAAAGACAACGGCGTCCCCGCATTGACATGCGGGGCTTTAAAAAATAACCCATCCTCCGGGCATTATTTTTGAATTGCCAATCTTCCAATGCCGGCCGGATCGTGCAGCCCCAACGGGGCGCCATATGAAAGCCTGGGGCAACGCCCCAGGAAACCGGCCGCCCCCAATATTCAAGCCCTGAAGGGGCGAAATAAAGCAATTGGAGTGGACCCTCAAGCGGGTAAAAATGATCTTTGTAGCGTTGTAGTATTAAGCTCGCCGAATAACGCCGGCTGGGGATGTGCCTGAATATCTGCAAACGTCTATGAGCAAGTCTCTGTCAAGCCGGAAGCGGATCGTTTTTGCGGAATTCTTCCAACCGTTTATATCGCGCCGTCGGCCCGGATGAACATAATTTTTTCGGGCATGTTATCTCGCGTAATCGACGCAGCGGACCTCGCGGATGAGGGTAACCTTGACCTCGCCGGGGTATTCCATCTCGTCCTCGATGCGTTTGGCGATGTCGTGTGCGACCTTGGCGGACAGTTTGTCGTCGACGTTCTCGGGATCGACGATGACTCGGACCTCGCGGCCGGCCTGGATGGCGTAGGCCTGCTTGACGCCCTCGAAGCTGGTGGCGATGGTCTCGAGTTTTTCCAGCCGCTGGACGTAGCGTTCGAGGCTTTCGCGCCTGGCGCCTGGCCGGCTGGCGCTGATGGCGTCGGCGGCCAGCACGATCGGCGTGTAGATGCTCTTGACCTCCAGGTCGCCGTGGTGTCCGCCGGCGGCCTCGATGACCGCGTCCTTCTCGCCGTACCGCTTGCACAGTTCGGCGCCGATCTGCGGATGGCCGCCCTCGACCTCGTGGTCGACGGCCTTGCCTATGTCGTGCAGCAGGCCGCAGCGACGGGCAAGCGAACCGTCCAGCCCCATCTGGTCGGCGATCACCTGCGACAGGTACGCCACCTCCAGCGAGTGCTTCAGGACGTTCTGGCCGTAGCTCGTGCGGAAGTGCAGCCGGCCGAGCAGCTCGGTGAGCTTGGGGTGCAGCGTGCGGACGTTGGCCTCGATAAGGGCCTGCTTGCCGGCGTCGTGTATCTGTTTGGTAACTTCCTTCTCCACTGACGCCACGATCTCCTCGATTCGAGTCGGGTGGATCCTGCCGTCCTGGATGAGCCGCTCGAGCGACCTGCGGGCGATCTCGCGGCGGACCGGGTCGAAACCCGAAACCACTACCACGCCCGGCGTGTCGTCGACGATGACATCGACCCCGGTGGCCTTCTCGAAGGCCCGGATGTTTCTGCCCTCGCGGCCGATGACCCGCCCCTTCATGTCGTCGGAGGGGATGTCAACCGTCGAGACGGTCGATTCGCACGTGTGCTCGGATGCGTATCGCTGGATGGCCTGCAAAATGATCTCGCGGGCCTGCGTCTCGGCGTTCTCGCGGGCGTCCTCGAGCCGCCGCTCGATGATCCGGGACTTCTCGGCATCCATCTCTTTGTCGACTTTTGCCAGCAGGAGGTTTTTCGCCTCCTCGGTGGACATGTTGGCCACCTTGAGAAGCTGGCTCTTCTGCTGTGCGATAATCTCGTTGAGCTGGCGGTCCTTTGCGGCCAGGCCTTTCTCCCGCTCGATGATGGCCCGGTCGGCCGCGTCGATCTGCCGCTCCTTTATGTTGAGGGTCTCGAGCTTCTGATCGGTCATGTCCTCGCGTTTGGCGAGGCGTTTTTCATCGTCCTTGAGTTCGCGGCGGGTGGCGTCGGTCTCGATCTCGAAGCGTTCGCGGCTCTTGATGAACTCGGCCTTGGCGTCAAGCTGGGCCTGCGCGACGATCTGCCTGGCCTCGTCGACCGCCTTGGCCTTGAGGCTGTCCTGCTCTTCGTCCATCCTGGCCTTGTGAGCGCGAACCTGCGAGGCCTTGATCGCCAGGCCGACCAATACCCCCACAACCGCACCGACTACCGCAGCCAAAACTGCCTCCACCTGTATGGCGGCCAACATGATTGCCAGCATGATAAATCCCTTTCCGTTTCGTAAATGACGGCTGGCGGAACTGCTTGAAGGCGGGGATGTGCGGCGGTCCGGCAGAACCCTCGGGCGCCGGATGCGGCTGTGCCGGCGAATGTCTGGCCTGGCCGTCGAAGGCGACGGCGCATAAAAACACTGTCAGCGGCTCGGCGGCTGCGGAGAATTATCCTCCGATCGGCCGAATCCCGATCCGGGTGCGCCTGTTACGTTGACAGTTCCGACATTCACTCTTAAAACCGCTTCCGTTTGGCTTGTGCCAGTATATGACCCGAAGGCCTCCCAATAAACCTGGGATTCAACAGCGTTCACCGCCGGCGGAGGCTCTTTGTATAAATGTTCCCCAAAGGGCGGCCTGCCCAGCGAACCGATGCCCGCAAAAACGGGCCCGGCGAACGCAGCTTACCGGACGGCCGGTCCCACGCTTTTCAGCATGCCGGTTTTAACCGGTTCCTCAGGCCGTCGCTATCCTGAATGTTATCGCGCCGCTTTCCTGAAAAAGCGGCGCGCTTGTTCATACAAAATGAATATTAATGGGGTGCAAACAGCAGGTCAAGATATTTCGGGACGCCGCGTAACTTTTTTCTCCGAGGCCTGTTACGCCGATCTCGCCGGATTTCCCCGGCAATTGCGGTTTTTGTGGCAAACATCTGGCACACCCGCCCGAAATCCGAGATTTGAAATTTGAGATATCAAGGCCCGGCCGCGGTTTTAATTTCGCTTGAATCCCGGCAAAAAATGGTAGAATACCCCGCCGATTCACCGGACGCGAGCAATGGGATTATTTTCATGCCTTCCGCGCCTCCGTGAGGCGAATCACATTATAAAGGAAAGGATGCTCAAATAATGAAAGCGTTGGTGAAATCCATGGCCGAGGTCGGCCTGTGGCTTCAGGACGTGCCCGCCCCGCCGGTCGGGCGCAACGACGTGCTCATTCGCATCCTCAAGACCAGCATCTGCGGCACAGACGTGCATATCTGGAACTGGGACGCATGGGCGCAAAAGACCATCAAGGTTCCGATGGTCGTGGGGCACGAGTTCGTCGGCACGGTCGAGGCCGTCGGCGACAACATAACCGACTATCACAAGGGCGATCTGGTCAGCGGCGAGGGACACCTGGTCTGCGGCCGATGCCGAAATTGCCTGGCCGGCCGCCGCCACCTGTGCCCAAACACCAGCGGCGTCGGCGTCAACCGCGACGGGGCGTACGCCGAGTTCCTGTCGATCCCCGTTACCAACGTCTGGCCGTGCGACCCGAACATCCCGCTGGACGTGATCAGCTCGTTCGACCCGCTGGGCAACGCGACGCACACGGCCCTTTCGTTCGACGTGCTCGGCGAGGACGTGCTCATTACCGGCGCCGGGCCGATCGGCCTGATGGCCGTCGCCATCGCAAAACACTGCGGCGCGCGATACGTCGTAATCACCGACGTGAACGAATATCGCCTGGACCTGGCACGCAAGGTCGGGGCGACGCTGGCCCTGGACGTGCGAAAGGGTTCCATCGCGGACGCCCAGAAAAAACTCGGCATGAAGGAGGGCTTCGACGTGGGCATGGAGATGTCGGGCAACCCGGCGGCCTTCCGCGACATGCTGGCCAACATGTGCCACGGCGGAAAGATAGCGATGCTCGGCATCCTGCCGAAGACGGAAGTGAACTGGGACACCATCGTCTTCAACAGCCTGACGATCAAGGGCATCTACGGCCGCGAGATGTACGAAACGTGGTACAAGATGACCGTCATGCTCCAGAGCGGCCTGGACATCGTGCCCATCATCACCCACCGGTTCCATTACACCGAGTTCGAGAAGGCCTTCGAGATAATGCGGTCCGGACAGTCGGGCAAGATAGTCCTGGACTGGAGCAAATAAAATCAGGGCGTGCCGTTTGACGACTCACTGAAACACGGAGATAAAATGTTCGATCCGATGCGAGACGCCATAAACAAGCAACTTGGCGAAATCCGCCAGGCGGGGCTTTACAAGCAGGAGCGGATCATCGTTTCGCCGCAAGGCTCGACGATTGCCGTTGCGCCCGACGGGCGGAAGGTCCTGAATTTATGCGCGAACAACTACCTGGGCCTTTCCAGCGACCCGCGGGTGCTGGCGGCCGCCAAGGCCGGCATCGACCGCTGGGGTTACGGCCTGTCGAGTGTGAGGTTCATCTGCGGCACACAGCAGATTCACAAGCAGCTCGAGGGCGCCTTGACGGAATTCCTCGGCGGCGAGGACACGATCCTCTACGGCTCGTGCTTCGACGCCAACGGCGGGCTGTTCGAGACGCTGCTGGGCGAGCAGGACGCGATCATAAGCGACGAACTCAACCACGCCAGCATCATCGACGGCGTCCGGCTGTGCAAGGCCAAACGATTCCGCTTCGCCAACTGCAACATGGCCGACCTGGAGGCCAAGCTCAAAGAGGCCGACGCCGCCGGAAGCCGGCTGAAACTCATCGCCACCGACGGCGTGTTCTCGATGGACGGCTTCGTCGCCAACCTCTCGGGCATCTGCGACCTGGCCGACAAGTACCAGGCGGCCGTCATGGTCGACGATTCGCACGCGACGGGCTTCATGGGCAAGCGCGGCCGCGGCACGCACGAGCATTGCGGCGTGATGGGCCGAATCGACATCCTCACCGGCACGCTGGGCAAGGCACTGGGCGGATCGAGCGGCGGATACACCACCGGCCGCAGGGAGGTCGTCGAACTCCTCCGCCAGCGCAGCCGGCCTTACCTGTTCTCAAACACGCTCGCCCCGTCCATTGCCGCCGGAACGCTGGCCGTGCTGGATATCCTCACGAAATCCACCGAACTGCGCGACCGGCTGATGGACAATGCCAAATACTTCCGCGAGGGGATGAAGAGCCGCGGCTTCGATATCCCGCCCGGCGAGCACCCGATCGTCCCGATTATTCTCGGCGAGGCGTCAGTGGCGGTGAAGATGGCCCAACTCATGCTCGAAGAGGGAATCTATGTGATCGCCTTCAGCTATCCCGTAGTGCCCAAGGGCAAGGCCCGCATCCGCGTGCAACTGTCCGCCGCCCACGACCGCAAACAGCTCGACCAAGCCATGGACGCCTTCGCTAAAGTAAAAAAGGCGATGTAACGGCAATCACAGGTGCGAGAATGGAATCGCGACGATCTTTTCGTCGAGCAACCGGCCAAACCGGCCAAATCGGCGAAACGTCGCCCAAGCCGCCAGCAATGAAGGCAAGTTACTGGACCGGATGGAGTGCAAATAGTCGTCCAAGGCGGTGGTAACATCTTCACAATGCCGGACAAACAGACGGGAGGTCTTGATTGAAAAAGGCCTTTCTTTCGCGGCACGGACGTCTCGTCCGTGTGTCGCAGGGGTGTCTCGCCCCTGGAATGTCAGGATAAAAAATAATAAAAGCCACGACCGGGACGGTCGTGGAATACACGGGCAAGATGCCCGTGCCACTTTTTCAACAGCTTACTATTCCGCCGGGACATAGAAGACCGCGGCGACTACGCCCGGCAGGACTTGAACCTGCAACCCTCGGTTCCGAAGACCGATGCTCTATCCAATTGAGCTACGGGCGCGTTTGCGTCTTTATGCGGAGAGTATTGGTTTTCATCAATGTTGGCAAGGGTTTTCTTTTGCCAAGACCTTGCGGGATTCTGTGCATCTTGATGCGGCTTATCGCGAGAAAATGAGCCTGTTTTGTCAAAGGTTGCGTCAAAGCGCTGGGCCTGTGGTTTTGAAGAATTGCTCGCGGCATCTTTTTCCCCCCTGATCGGTCTTCATCGCGATCGTTTATCCTGACGCCTCCTGTGATGTTTGTAAGGCCTCGGCCCGTCCGTTGTCAGTTCCCGTCGGCCGCAAGGCTAACACCTGGGATTCTTTGCCGGGGCATCGCTGACAAGCGTGGAAATGGCGATTTTCGAGCTGCTTGGCGCGGCACAGGGGCCGGCCTTCAAGGAAATCCTTAAGATCGTCAAGTGAACCGTTTGGTGAAAAACCGATCACAAGATGTTTTCAGCAAATGTTTTTGCGCCGCTGCTTGGGAATGGAACAGGCTTTGCATATAACCATATGGGTAAATTCTCGCAGACCTTGCGTGCAATTTCCGGCTCTACAGGTTAAAATCAGTATGGAGTCATGGGGACGGACCCTGCGCCCGCCCTTTGACGAAACAGCGGTATCGAAGCGGAAGGACAAGCTTGACCGGCGCCAACCAGACAGAGCGGTCGGAGGATTGGCTGAATCAGCATCACAAGGTGCTGATGGAGTTGGCCGATTGCTACGCCGAAATGGGCCAGCCCGACACGGCCCGGGATTACTACAGCCGCGCCGCCGCTTTGGCGCCCGGCGAACCGGGGCCTTATGTCGGCATGGGCGTCCTGGCGATACAGGCGCAGGATCCCTCGCGGGCCATCGAGGCCTTTCAGACCGCCGTGCAGATCGACCCGCGATGCTCTGAAGGATGGGGCGGGCTGGCCATGGTGCACCACCAGCTTCACAGTTATTCCGCGGCCTTCCAGATGTACCTCAAGTGCCTCGAACTGGACACCGACAACCTGATGGCCCTGCTGGGCCTTTTCCAGACATCCTGCCAGATGGGCTCGTTCGCCAAGATCATCGAGTATCTGGACCTTTACTTGCAGCGCCACCCGCATGACACGTCGGTGCTGTTCTGCCTTGCCACGCTGTACGCCCGCGAAGGGATATTCGACAAGGCCAGAAGCACGCTTTCGGCGCTGCTGGCGGTGCAGCCCGAACACCAGCAGGCCGCGCAGATGCTCGCCCAGATAAGCGCGGAAATGGCCAAGCCGAACTGACGCCTGGAAACCCCCAATGAACCAGTCCGATAAAAAACCATCGCCGGCATCTGCGGCCTGGCGGCAGTTGCTTGACCAACTGCATGAATTGCTCGGCCAGGCGACGGAACTCGCCGAGCGGGAAGACTACGACCTGATCGGTCCGGTCCTGGACCGCATGGCCGCGATTTTTCCGAAGGTAGCCCGTCTGCCGCAATCGATCAGCCAGGACGACAGCCGGCAGTTGAACAAGGTGATGGCCATGCACGCCGCTCTCATCGACGGACTCAGCCGGCGGAAAGACCAGGTCGGCGCGGCCCTGGCCAAAATAACCCAGGGCAAACAGATGCTGTCGGCCTACCTACGCAATAAAAAACCGGTTTGAAATAACCGCCGCCGGCCGGGCCTGGAAAATTAGGGTATTTTATGGAAAGCCGGCAAATGCGGATGTTGAATTAACCTCTTTGGCGGCAAGGTGATCCGGAATCAGGATGGCAAAAGACGGCGGTGCTGTTTTTCGCATTTTTCGGATTTGCCGGCTGGACATGCTGTCGCGAAAAACTATAATGAATATTGAAGGCACGTCTCGTATAATTCGGTTGCCATGGCATTGCTGTTATGGCATTGTTGTTGTCGGGTGAATGTCGCTCTGATTTGCGGACACGGTCAGGCATGATCGGGCGGCTTTTTTTCACGGAATTTTCGGGCGGCACTGGATGACAAATCTGGCGGACAACTCGCATGTCAACGAGGAATTGATCAGAACCCTTCTGGTCGAGGACAATCCGGCCGACACCCGAATCATGGAGATGACCCTTTCGGACATATCGGGGGTCAAATTTGAACTCTTAACGGCCGCCACGCTCAGCCAGGCGTCCCAGCTCGTCGCGGACAGGCGGTTCGACGTTATCCTGCTGGACCTGTCGCTGCCCGACAGCCGGGGGATTGAAACATTCCGCGCCATGAAGTCGGCCGCAAAAGGCATTCCGATCGTTGTGATGAGCGGCCTGCCGGACGATCAGGTGGCCATGGAGGCCGTCAGAAACGGGGCTCAGGACTATCTGGTAAAAGGGCACGTCGGCGCCGATGTCCTGGTCCGTTCCATGCGATACGCCATTCAGAGAAGGCGGGGCGAGGAATCTTTCCACGATCTCGAGCAGGAGAAGGCGTACATACTCGACAGCATGTCGGAGTATCTGGTTCATATGGACGCCAACATGCAGGTTCGCTGGCTTAACAAGGCCGCCCTCGATGCCGTCGGCCTGCCGATGGACAAGGTCTGCGGCCTGCGCTGCCAGGTCTGGTGCGGGCAGGAAAAGCCCTGCGGCGGCTGTCCGGCGGCAAAAGCCATCAAATCGGGCAAACCTGTCGAGGGTGAACGGGTTTTCCGCGACGGCAGGATATGGGCCTGCCGGGCCAGCCCCATTCGAGACGCCGCCGGCAATATTACCGGCGTCCTGGAAACCGCAACCGACGTAACCGACAGGAAGCGGACCGAGGAGGCCTTGGGCTGGGGCAGGCATCTGCTGGGCACGCTGATGGACAATGTGCCTGACTACATATACTTCAAGGACGCCCAAGGCCGGTTTATCCGGGTCAACAAGGCCATGGCCGGCAAGTTGGGGCTTGCCGACCCCGCACAGGCATCCGGAAAAACCGACGCGGACTACCATCCGCCCGAGCAGGCGAGACAGGCCGCGCTGGACGAGCAGCAGGTCATGCAGACCTGCCAGCCCATCGTAAGCAAGGAAGAGCAGACCATCTGGCCCGACGGTTCGCTCACGTGGGCATCCATTACCAAGATGCCGCTCATCGACCGCGAAGGCAAGGTGATCGGCACATTCGGTCTCTCGCGCGACATAACCGTCCACAAGAACGTCGAGGACACCCTCCGCGAGAGCGAGGCCAGGTTCCGCCAGCTCTTCGACGACTCGCCGGCCGGCTATCACGAACTGGACATGGAAGGCAGGATAATCCAGGTCAACAGGACGGAACTGAAGATGCTGGGATACAGCGCCCAGGAGATGCTCGGACGGTTCGCATGGGAGTTTTTCGAGGGGCAGACGGCCAAGGCCATCATTCTCGGCAAGCTGTCGGGCAAGATACACGCCGGCAAGGCATTTGAAAGAAATCTCATCTGCAAGGACGGCTCGCTGATGCCCGCCATAATCGACGACAAAATCCTTTACGACAAGGAAGACAGTATCATCGGCATGCGGGTTACGCTGACGGACATCAGCGAGCGCAGACTCGCGGAGGAGATGTTCCAGAGGCAGCTTCAGCGGCTCGGCGCACTGCGCGACGTGGACATGGCTATCAACGCCAGCATGGACCTCCGCCTGACCCTGCCGGTGCTGCTGGAGAAGCTCACGCTGGCGCTCCAGGTGGACGCCGCCAACATACTGCTTCTGAGCGCCTACACGCAGACGCTGGAATACGCATCGGGCAGGGGATTCCGGACCGAATTGATCAAACATACTCGCCTGCGGCTTGGCGAGGGGCATCCCGGAAGCGCCGCGATCGAGCGGCGGACCATGACGGTTCCCGACCTGCGGGACACGTCAGTGGTGTTCGGCCGGCAGGACCTTATCGAGGCCGAGGAGTTCGTGTCCTATTTCTGCGTGCCGCTGGTGGCCAAGGGGCAGATCAAGGGCGTGATCGAGATTTTCAACAGGTCGCCCAAGCCGGCCGAACCGGAATGGCTGGAATTCCTGGAGACCCTGGCCGGCCAGGCCGCAATGGCCATCGACAACGCCGCCATGTTCGACAACCTCCAGCGATCCAACATCGACCTGGTGCTGGCTTACGACTACACGATCGAGGGCTGGTCGCGGGCGCTGGAACTTCGCGACGCGGAGACCGAAGGCCACGCCGCGAGAGTTACCGACATGACCGTCCAGCTCGGCAGGATGATGGGCCTGCGCGAGGACGAGCTTGCCCACGTCCGGCGAGGCGCACTGCTGCACGACATCGGCAAGATGGGCGTGCCCGACAGCATCCTGCTCAAACCCGGGCCGCTCAACGACGAGGAATGGGTGGTAATGAAAAAACATCCGGGCCACGCCTACGAGATGCTCTCGACGGTCTCTTACCTCAAGCAGGCCATGGACATCCCTTACTGCCACCACGAAAAATGGGACGGCACGGGCTATCCCCGCGGCCTCAAGGGCGAATACATTCCGATGGCGGCCAGAATCTTCGCCATCATCGACGTCTGGGACGCCCTCTCCTCCGCCCGGCCTTACCGGGCCGCATGGCCCGACGAAAAAGTCCTGGCTTACATCCAGTCGAACACCGGCACACATTTTGACCCCGAGGTCGCCCAGACGTTCCTGCGCGTCTATCCCAATCTCAAGGCCAGCTACGCGAGGGCCGCAAACGCCGCCCAGGTTAACCTGACGCAGAAGGCCGTCTGACCGGATTTTTGCATTGGCAGCCCGTTGAAAAAGTGGCACGAAAGATAGGTTTTTTCAACGGGTTGCCCGGCCCGAGGAACGTTGCAAAGCGACGCGATAACGACTAAATATTCATGATTGGCGATTGAGCGCGCCGTATCGCCAGGAAAAGAAAGCGGACCCGGCTGGAGAGCCGGAGGATGACAAGGCAGGACTCGAACTTCATCCCGGATGAGCAGGTTCGAACGGCCAAGGTCCTCTTGATCGAGAGCGACCCGGCCCAGGGGCAATCTCTGCGCGTCATGCTGGCCGAGGCCGGCGCGGGAATTTTCGACGTCGTGCACGCCGGCAACATGGCCCAGGCCGTCAAGCGGCTTGAGGATGAGCCGTTCGACGCCGTCCTGCTGGACCTGTTCGACGGCGATCTGGAGGCCCTGGGGCAGATCCGCAGGCAGGTCGCGCAGATGCCGATAGTCGTGCTGGCCGACGCCGACCAGGAAGAGCAGGCAATCGCCGCCACATCCTCCGACGCACAGGATTACCTGCTCAAGGGCCGCATCGGCCCGGACCTGCTGGCCCGCGCTATCCGGTACGCCATCCAGCGCAAAAGGCCCGCCGCCGCCGACAGGCTGGCCAGATACTTCAGCTACAACTGTCCGGCCGGCGTCCCGCTGGTCGGCAAGAGTCCGGCCATCGTGCGGATGCTCGAGACGGTCCGCATGATCGGGCGGAGCAGGTGCAACCCCGTCCTGCTGCTGGGCGAGACGGGCACGGGCAAGGAACTGGTAGCCCAGGCGGTGCACGCCTGGCGGTGCGACGCGGCCGACCCGTTCGTGGCGATCAACTGCGCGGCCCTGACGGTGAGCCTGCTGGAAAGCGAACTGTTCGGCCATACCAAAGGCTCGTTCACCGGCGCCGACCGCGAGAAGACCGGCCTGCTGGAACTGGCAGGCACGGGCAGCATCTTCATGGACGAGATCAGCGAGATCCCGCCGGAACTTCAGGCCAAGCTCCTGCGGGTGCTCCAGGAGCGGATGTTCCGCAAGGTCGGCGGCACCAAGAGCATCCCATGCGCCGCCACGATCATCGCGTCCAGCAACCGCGACCTGCTGCGGGAGGTCGAAGCCGGCAGGTTCAGGCGCGACCTTTACTATCGGCTGGCGGTCTTCCCGGTGCACCTGCCGGCCCTCCGCTCGCCCGAGCGCCGCGAGGACATCCCGCTGCTGGCGGAGTTCTTCGCCGAGACCTCCACGATCTGCGAGGCCGGGCCAAGGATGATAACCCCGCCCGCGATTGAGGCCCTTTGCCGGCACGACTGGCCGGGCAACGTCCGCGAACTGCGGAACGTGATCGAGCGGGCGATGATCATCGAACGGACCGACAAGATCACGCCGGAGAGCCTGATGCCCGAAAGCCACAGGCCCGCCGCGGCCGGACCGTTCGCCCATCCGACCTCTCAGCAGGCTGGCCATCAACCACCTGCCTCACCCTCTGGCCAGACCCAGCCGCAGGGCCAACCTCCTTCGGCGTTTTCGCCCCAGCCTTTCCAGCCGGCATTCGGAACCTCCGCTGCACCGACCGCGCCCCAAGCCGCCGGCCCTGCCGCGCCAACCAGATTTGCCCCGCCTGCCGGACCGATGAACTTTTCCCTCGAGGCCGCAGAACGCGAACTCATCATCCGCGCCCTGCAAGAGACCGGCTGGCAACGCACCCGCGCAGCCACCATGCTCGGAATCACACGCGCGACCCTCCACGCCAAACTCAAACGCTACGACATCAAAACCCCCGACAAATCCGATTGATGTGGAGTAAGGCAGACCCGACTTGTCCAATTTGTACATCAACTCGCGAAACGGCGATTCACAGCCCGGCAGGGCTACAAATCTTTCGCTCCTAGAGGAGCGAGAGATCGCTTTTGATAGAGATCGAAGTTGAATGTAATTTTCAGGTTCTTGACGTCGAAGAGTTTCATATATGCTCCCCCTTCGCTGGGATGGGATCTGGCAGTCACAAAATCTCCGATCGCGCCGCTGGCAGTAGTGCCGGAATTCCTGTTCGCCCCAGCCGTCGGCTTTCGGCAAGTCATTCATCCACCCCGGGGAATCGCGGATAAAGCTGTAAAAATGCCAGTGGAGAAGTTACAATGACTGTAGAGGAGATTCGCCATGACTCGTGAATTCAGTGCGATAATAGAAAAGGATGAAGACGGCTGGTTCATCGCCACCGTCCCGGAACTGGAAGGCTGCCATACGCAGGCCAAATCGATGGACAAGTTGCTGGTCCGCGTCCGCGAGGCCATCGAACTGTGCCTGGAGGTTTGCAAAAGATATTCAATCGAATGAGAGCCTTGTAATGGTTGATCCACTACTATCTCTGGCGTTTTCGATGCATTCCAGCCCTGGTGTATATGCTTTACTACTAGGGTCAGGAGTTTCGCGATCTGCCGGAATTCCAACAGGTTGGGAGGTCGTTCTCGATCTGATCAGAAAAATATCCATACTTATCGGAGAGGACTGCGGAACTGATCCTGAAGCATGGTATAAAAATAAATATGGGAAAGAACCCACATACAGCGGACTTTTAGAAGAATTAGCCAAAACGTCTTCAGAAAGAAGTAAAATTATCGAGAAATATTTTGAGCCTATGGCTGACGAACGCGAACAAGGCCAGAAAATTCCGACACCTGCACATCACGCCATAGCTCAACTCGTAAAAAGTAACCAAGTGAGGGTTATCCTGACGACCAATTTTGATCGACTTATGGAGCAGGCCTTGGAATCTGCCGGCATCCATCCGACGGTGATCCGAAGTCCAGATGCCGTTGATGGAGCCTGTCCGCTTGTGCATAACAGTTGCACTTTGATAAAGTTACATGGCGATTATGGTGATATCCGCATTAAAAATACAGTCTCCGAACTCGATGTGTTTGACATAAGAGTTGATGGTTTACTCGACCGAATTTTAGATGAGTTTGGACTGGTAATATGCGGATGGTCCGGCGAGTGGGATACAGCTCTCCGAAATGCGATTAAACGAACTAAAAGCCGTCGATTCACAATATATTGGGCAACAAAGGGAGAACTTAACGAAACAGCAAAAGAACTTGCCAATTTTCGTAAAGCTGAAGTTTTAACCATCCAGGACGCCGATACTTTCTTTAAACAACTTGCGGAGAAAATCGACGCTCTCTCGGAGATCGACCGTCCACACCCACTTTCCGCCAAAGTAGCTGTATCCCAGGCAAAAAAATATCTCTCTGAACCAAAATACAAAATCCAATTGCATGATATCCTGAATCAAGAAGTCGAACGAATACTCAGCGAAATGACTCCAAATAACTGTTCCTTGGTCGAGATCAACGAAAAGGAAATCCAAAAGAGATTTGAATTTATTGAATCCCTCAGTGAGATTGCAATTTCGATAATGGCCATTGGTTGCTACTGGGGTAACAAAGATCATTATCCCATTTGGATTAAGGCCATTAATAGATTAGCTAACCCGCCTCAACTTCATAAGCACTCAAACCATAATTTGTTCTCATATCCCGCTATTCTAGTTCTATATGCCGGAGGAATTGCGGCCATATCAGATAGACATTATGAACTATTGTACGAACTGTTCAGTAAGCCTAAAATTCAAATTCATCAGCCAGAAGATATAACAAAAGGTTTATACGACGCTTTGCCTTATCAAGATTTTAAAAATATCTTTGGATATGAAAATAAAATATTACCTAGAAGTGATCGACTATTTCAAGTGTTAAGAGAATCAATGCGCGAAATACTGCCAGGAAATAAAGAATTTGAGCGTGCATTTGATAGATTCGAGGCGATGCAATCTTTCTGGTCTGCCGACACACCTAAGGCATGGTCAATACCAGGTGCGTTTATGTACCGACATCACAACAACGAAGAAGGGTCTGTACTCACAGAAATCATTAAAGAACACGAATCGACGGGGGAAAGATGGTCAATCTTCAAAGCAGGTTTTTTTAGCGGGAAAAGTGAACGATGGGGACATGCCTTACTCAGGGTTAGAGAAATGGTTAAAGAAGTATCAAAACATACTTGGTGATAACTTATACTAGCAGCCCGTTGAAAAAGGCCTATCTTTCGTGGCACGGACGTCTCGTCCGTGTGTCCCAAGGGCGTCTCGCCCCTGGAATGGCCGAAAAAATAACAAATGCCACGGCCGAGACGGCCGTGGAACACACGGGCAAGATGCCCGT
>JACRIL010000094.1 GCA_016235825.1 Planctomycetota bacterium | reverse complement strand
CCTTCGTCGCTCGGGCTCGACGACCTTAATCAGGTCGGCGTCGCCCTCGCTTCTTGGCCTGCGGCAAAATCGGCTCCGTCGCAGCCATTGTAGTTATCCGGATAGGCTCTAAGGTAACCATTCGCGGTAAAACGGTCAAGAAGTACGCAAGAGGAACAGCCATAGCCCGTATTCTTGCCAAATGCAGGCGCGATGCTACAATGGCGGCTCACCTGTATAAGAGTCCTTGATCTTTCTCATGCAAACCGGAAAACTGCATAGTTCCGGTTTCAACGGCCAGGATCGTTTTCGGTTTTGTTTACTCGTATGAATTTTCAGAAGGGTACCGATACCTTGCAGAGTCAGCGTTGCCAATTTCGAGGCCCGCAGGGCCGGCAGATAGTAGCCCCGGGTGAAGCGAAGTCCGCCGTCAGGCGGGCGAAGCGGAACCCGGGGAAAGCCTCATATAGTAAAGTTCCAAATGTCCGGTACCGCCACTGGCAGAGGCGGCAAAATTCCTCATTCACCCCAGCCAATGATCTCTGGAGAAATATTTATCTGATGTGTGGAAAGAAATCGCTCTCACCCGACTTCGCAAATGATTCGTCGAACAATTTAGCTAAACCGGAAGCTTCGTCAGATAAGTCGGTTGCGAGAAAAACGCTCGGATGGGCGTGGTTTTTCTTCAGGAAACATAAATATCCCGCTGAGAATTGTCGGCTGGATTGTTCCACGATCCAGTTTCATCTGCCGTGGCGCGGGCAGGAATTTGAAACATTTCTAATGACGTCAGACCCCGGGTTTCGCTTCGTCCGCCTGGCGGCGGACTCGCCGCACCCGGGGCTACTATCTTCCGGCCCTGCGGGCCTTGAACCTGGCGGCGCTGAATCCGCAAGGAACACCGAGGCTGGCGCAACAATTCGCCTGCCCTCAGCTTCCGGCTTCGCCAACTCGTCCGGCGAAGCTTTAGCGAAGATGGAGGCTGCGCCGGACAAGTCGTTCCGGGACGGGGCTGCTTTCAGTCGTTCTGACAGGCTGACAGAATGGACTTGTCCGACGCAGCATCTTGGCAACACCCAACCATGTTTTTGGGACGAGAACCTCGAAAAGGAAAATCTCACATGAAACGTCTGGCCGATCTGTTCGCCTCGCCGCTGGCTGAATATCGCCCCGTGCCTCAATGGTCCTGGAACGGCGACATGACCGAGGCCCGGATCACCGAGCAGCTCGAGCAGTTCGCGGCTCAGGGGTGCGGCGGGCTCTTTGCGCACGCACGTTCGGGACATATTACGGGCTATCTCACCGACCGCTGGTTCGACCTGTGGGATTTTGCGGTGAAAGAGGCCCGGCGGCTGGGCCTTAATTTTCACATCTACGACGAGTTCATCTGCCCGGCCGGCGTAGCCGGCGGAAACACCATGGCCGAGGACCCGACGCTCGCCCAGCGCGAGGTCAACCTTGTGCCTTTCTCCGCCGGGCGGCAGCATGGCGAAGTCCTCCTGCCGCTCAGGATTTCTGGCGACGGGCGGGCGGAGATCGTCGAAAAAGACGCCGACGCCACTCATGCCGTCGTCATGAGTTCGGGCGGCGGCCGCAATGCGCCGGACATGCTGAATCCGCAGACGACCCGCACGTTCATCCGGCTGACGCACGAACGATACCGCAAAAAATGCGGCGAGGCCTTCGGCAGGGACGTCATCTACATGTTCTCGGACGAGCCGATGATCCTGGCCTCGCGGGCCGGCCTGCCCTTCTCACGCCGGCTTCAGCGGGATTTTCTGCAGGACCACGGCTATGCGCTTGAGGGCGAAAAACTGCTGAGTCTCTGCCTGACGCGGGAAGATTCGCCCCAAGTGCGTTTCGATTTCTGGCGGACGGTCAACCGCCTCTTCAACGAATGTTTCATGAAGCCCATTCACGACTGGTGCGGAGAGAACCGCCTGCTTTTCACCGGCCATCTCATGGAACACGAATGGCCAAGCCCGTCCCTGACGCCCGACAACATGGCCAACCTGCGGTGGATGCACGCGCCGGGCGAAGATCTGCTGGGCTTTCAGTTCTCGCCGACTCGCCCGGCCGACAACGGCATGTGGCTGATGAACCTCAAGGAACTTTCGAGCCTGGCCAGCCAGCTCGGCCGCTCAAAAAGCATGGTCGAGACCTGCGGCGCACGTGGATATCACACCGCATTCGAGCACTTCAAGCCCTGCGAGGATTTCACGCTCTCGTTCGGCGTGAACATCATCGACCCGCATCTGGCCCATCAAACGCTGTCAGGCATCGGCAAGTACGACTGGCCGCAGACCATGACCGACCACAGCCCGTGGTGGAATTACTATCGCGCGCATGCCGACCACGTCGCGCGCGCGAATACGGCGATTTCGCAGGGCGTCGAACGCAACCGAATTTTGCTGCTCATGCCCACGACGACCGGCTGGATGCACTACACCGGCTCGGGGTTCGACGAGGCGGGCGGCCAGACGTGGAAAAACAAACTGGAATGGATGCGGAATACGCAGATCGGGCTGGTTATGGACATGTACGCCGGCCAGTTCGACTTCGACCTGGGCGACGAATTTATCCTGGAAGAATTCGCCCGGCCGGAAGATCGCCGGCTAGTCGTGGGCGAGCGGACCTACGAGGCCGTGGTCATTCCGCAAGCGATGGAAAATCTCACCGCATCCACGTTGAAGCTTCTGCGGGCGTGCCTGGAAAAAGGCCTGCCTGTTTACTCGCTGGCCGTGCCGGGATACGTGGACGGCCGGCCCTCGCGCGAACCGGCGGACCTCGCCAAAGCGGCCGGATGGAAACAGTTTGCCGACGCCGGCGCACTGCTCCGCGAACTGCGGCGGCAGATTTCGCCGTATCTGGCCCGCCCTGACGGCGGGGCGATTGCGGGCGGCCTGGTCTGGCGGCGGGCCGTTGGATCCGAAGGAACAATCTGGTTCTTCTGTAACCCCTGGGCCGAGCCTATCGTGGCCGATATTTGCGTCGCCGGCGCGTCGGCCGCCAGGCTCGATACGGCCAGAGGTACTATGGAAGTTCATCCGGTCGAGCGGGATGGAAAATCGATTCGCATCAAATTGAATCTTCTGCCTCGCGGCCACGAACTGCTGCTGGTCTCCGATTCGCCGGAAATCGCCGGCGCCGCGCCCCGCCGGACCGCACCGCGGCGGACGCCCGTCGAACTGGCTCCGCGCAGCATTCAACGGATGCGTCCCAACCTGTTATATGTGGACTACGGCGATCTGGAGGCTTACGGCCGGGAACGCCGGGACGTCAACACCGCCGCCGCCGACACGCAGAACTGGCGATGGCAGGGCTTCGACGGCAACCCATGGGGCAAGCAGTTCCGCCGGACGCTTGTAGATCGGCCTGAGGATAAAGACACCGGCTTTGCATTCACATATCGCTTTACAATCGGCAAGGATGTTTCCCGGACGACGCTCGATTCGCTTCGTGTCGGCATCGAGCGGCCGTGGCTCTACCGCATCGACCTCAACGGCAGTGCAATTGAGCCAAGTTGCGGCGAGCGATGGTTCGACGAGGACATGCGTTCGTTCGCAATCGGCCAGGCGGCGCGGCCGGGCGAAAACGCCCTCACAATCACGGCCAGGCCGTTTCATATTCTCTGCAACATTATGCCGATCTACGTCATCGGCGATTTTTCACTTACGCCGGCGGATCGCGGATTCGCCATCGTCAATCCGGCTATCCCCGCCATGGGCGACTGGACCGCCCAGGGCATGCCGTTCTATCCCGATCGCGTGCGATACGAATACGCCTTCAGCCTGCCGAATCAGGCCGGCGGCCTGGTCGGCCGCATTCCGTCGTGGGAAGGTTCGGCCGCCGTGGTGCTTCTGGACGGCCGCGAGATCGCCCCGGTCATGCACCCGCCCTACGAGTGCGAAATCCCCGGCCCGATAAAGGCCGGCGGCCACGCCCTGGCCGTGGATATCCTGGGAAACATGCGGAACATGATGGGCTCGCACCACATCGACAAGCATCCGCTCCGCTGGACATATGAATGTGGCCCCGCGAACATGCCGCCGGGAAAAAACTACCGCCTCGACCCGACCGGCCTGTTCGTCAAACCCGAACTGTTCGCCACGTGAGTCAGTCTCGGCATGGCGCAAGACGGCTGGCATTTCAACGAAGGGAATCGACGATGATAAAAAAGACAAAAAAGAGGCGTGTCGCCGCGAGGCCGGCGCAAAACCCCAGATCGCATATTCAGGCTCAGAAGAGATACGACGTTCTGATTGTGGGAGGCGGACTGGCGGGTGTGGCGGCAGCCCTTGAAACAGCCCGCGCAGGCCTGCGGGTTGCCATCGTGGAGAAGACCATCCTGTGGGGCGGACTGGCCACCACCGGACTGGTGCCGCTCTATATGCCGCTGTGCGACGGCAAAGGCCGACAGGTAACTTTCGGCATCTCCGAAGAACTGCTGCACCGCTCCATACGTTATGGCCCCGGTCGGGTTCCGCAGCGATGGCGAAAGAAGGAGCAGACAGGCCCGGACACCCCGGCGGATGAACTGGCCAAGCATGACGAATTATACGCCGGATCCAACATGGGGGAACGGTACATGACCGTCTTTTCGCCCATGGCCTTTGCGCTGGCGATTGACGAGGCTATGGAGGAATCCGGCGCCGAACTCTGGCTGGATACGCTGGCCTGCACTCCGATAATGGCCGGACAAACGGTATCCGGAGTGGAGGTGGAGAACAAGAGCGGCCGGATCGCCCTGATGGCAAAATGCGTCATCGACGCCACAGGCGACGCGGATATCGCATTCCGGGCCGGCGCTCCATGCACGGATAACCCGCTCTTCCCGTCCATCCTGTATCAGTATGTTTCGCTCGCGCTGGCACGCGAGGCGGGCGAAAAGGGTTCGGCCCGCCGCGTCGTAACCTTCGGCGGAAACGGCGCGAATGAGATGGGCGTTGGATATCATGGCGGGACTAAAAAATATTCGGCCACAGACGGCAAGGATGTCAGCGAGTTCGTGATGCAGAGCCGCCGCCTGGCCCGTTTGCACTTTGCCGAAAAACAGAAAACCGGCGGACAGACCAGCCGGGAAAACTGTTATCCGGCCGCCCTGCCTGCAATGGCGCAATTCCGCATGAGCAGGATGATCGACGGGCAGGAAACCGTCATGGCGAACCGCTGCAACCAGCGATGCGAGACGTCGGTAGGTCTTATTGCGGATTGCCGCAAGGTGGATGCAGTCTGGGAGATTCCCTACGGCTCGCTCCTGCCTCGAAAAGTGGAAGGACTGCTCGCTGTCGGACGCTGCATGGCGGCCGAAGGCTATGCCTGGCAGGTCACGCGGCTTATTCCAGCCGTTGCTCTCACTGGCCAGGTTGCCGGTATCGCCGCGACGCTGGCGGTTCAGCGCGAAACCCAGCCGCACTCGCTTATGCCGGCGGATGTCCAGAGACAGGCCCAGGCCAAGGGCATTTGTCTGCACATTTCCTGAAAACTGCGGCCTACGCTTTCACGCCTCCGGCGAACGGGGCATGCTGAAGATCGCCCTGTCGCGCCGGGTCCGGGCGGCGGTCAGGAATTTTTCGATGGCCCTGGCGTCGGCGGATTTGAGCAGGTTACGGAGGATTCGCATGTCCTTATCAAACCGGGCCATGGCGGCCAGGATGTTGGGCCTGTTGGCCAGCAGGATATCCCGCCACATTTCGTGGTCTCCGCCTGCAAGCCGTGTCATGTCGCGGAATCCGCCGGCGGCGAGGGACAACTGGGCCTTGTCGGGCAGCAGCATGAGCAGGCACGAGAGCAGATGCGGCAGATGCGAGACGGCGGCGACGGCCCGGTCGTGCCCGGCTGGCGTCATGCGGACGACTTTCATTCCCAGCGCCCGCCAGAACCGCCCGATCCGCCCGACGGCGGTTTGTGGGGTTTTTGGCGTCGGCGTTACGATGCAGACGGCGGCGTCGAACAGGTCGGCCCGGGCGTTAGACGACCCTTTCCGCTCGCTGCCGGCCATCGGATGGCTGCCGACGAACGGCCCGGCCGGGCCGAGTATCCGCGAGGCTGTAACGACCACGCCGGCCTTGGCCGACCCGACGTCCGTAACCAGCGCGCCGGCCTTCAGCAGCGGCCTGACCGCGCGAAGATATTTCCCGAACGTCCCGACGGGCGTCGCCAGCACGACCAGGTCGCTTTCCGGCACGGCCTGCGCCAGGTCCATGCAGGCCCGGTCGATCGCCCCAGCCTCCAGCGCCCGGCTAAGGCTCGCCATGCGCCTGCCCACGCCGACGACCTTTATCCGCCGGCTCAGACGCTTTATCGCCAGGCCCAGCGAGCCGCCCAGCAGCCCGACGCCGATTATCGCGACCTGTCTTATCCCGTCGATGTTCATCAAACGGCGAGATTAGCACGGCGAAACGTGATTGACAATCCACAATCGGCCATTCACAATCGATAAAGATGGCAAAGACGATGGAATCAGCCCCGAACGGCTCGCACGTGCTGCCGTTTGAAAAGGTGATCGTGCAGCTCGACAGGCAAATCTCCGAGATGGAGGCCCAGCAGGCCCAGTCCGGCAAGGACTTCTCGGCGGAGATACGCCAGTTGCGCGCCCAGTACGTCTCGCTGCTGCACAAGACGTACGACAATCTTTCGCCGTGGGAGACGGTGCAGGTGGCCCGGCACCCCGGCAGGCCGCTGGCGGGCGATTACATCGAGCAGTTCGTGAAGAACTGGCAGGAGCTTCACGGCGACAGGCGGTTCGCCGACGACCGGGCGATCCGCTGCGGGTTGGGGCGGATAGGCACAGAAAAGGCCGTGGTGATCGCCCAGCACAAGGGCAGGGACACCCGCGAGAAGATCGAGTGCAATTTCGGCTGCGCCCATCCGGAAGGCTACCGCAAGGCTCTGCGCGTGATGAGGCTGGCCGAGAAGTTCAAACTGCCCGTCGTTACGCTGATCGACACGCAGGGCGCGTATCCGGGCGTGGGGTCGGAGGAGCGATGCGTGGCCGAAGCAATCGCCGTAAACATGCTGGAGATGAGCCGGCTGAAGACGCCGATCGTCTGCGTCGTCATAGGCGAGGGGGGCAGCGGCGGGGCGCTTGGCATCGGCGTGGGCGACAGGATCGGCATGCTCCAGTTTTCGTATTACTCGGTCATCAGCCCCGAAGGCTGCGCAAGCATCCTCTGGCGGACGGGCGAGAAGGCCCCCGAGGCGGCCGAGGCGCTCAAGCTGACGGCAAAGCATCTCAAGGCTATCGACGTGATCGACGACATCATTCCCGAACCGCTCGGCGGGGCGCATCGCAATCTGTCCGAGGCGGCCGGCAACCTCGAACGATACATCGTCCGCACCCTGCGTCAGATCAAAAGGCTGTCTGTCGGCGACCTGCTCGGGAACCGATACGAGCGGTGGCGCAGGATGGGCAAGGTCGTCTCCGCCGACCAGACCGGCCAATCGACGTAACCCGGATTTTGCCATTTTAGAGCCTATCCGGATAGGCTCTTATTGGAAATCAGCAAAACGTCTGACGCGGCCGGCAGCCAAACAACACGGCGAGGAGCCTCAGGAAAACCGTAAAAATCATGAGTCAGCACAAAAGGTTCCGTCTTGGCCCCTCGAGCCTTTCAGCCGTGCAGGCACGTATCGACGCAGAACTCACATTGCACCCGCGACAGGCAGCATAATCCGACGGGCATGACAACCAATTGTCACAGGCCGGAAGTTTTTTTATAATCGGTCGCAGACCAGAAAGGCTCAGCCCGATGAACTGCATAACCGCGATTGCCCCGACCACGGCGGACATCCCATGCCCGGCGGCGAAGGAGGCCACGGCGACGACATCCCACAGGACATGCTTGTCCGGCACTTCTTCGGATTCGCCACGAAATGAAAATGCGGCGGCCGGTGCGCACCTGACACTACAACGCGTATCACATATTGCAACACACTGCCCTTCGCTATGCAGTCGGCGGGTCGTTTGTTTCGGCATCCGTCCGTGCGGGGCCGCGGGTGATGGCCTTTCGCCCGAAGCGTTCGGCGATGCTGTCGGTGGCCTCGTCCAGCCGCTCCTGCATTTTCTGCCGGTCGTCCTGAAACAGGCCAAGCTGTCTGCCGGCCTGGCCCCCAAGTCCCGAGGCGGTCATGCCCAGCAGTCGCAGCGGCCGAAAATTCCTGCCCGCCCAGGCGTCGAAAATTTCCCTGGCCGTCTGCCAGAGCGTGTCGGTTACGTCAGTCGGCTCCGGCAGGGTTTTGGCGCGGGTCAGCGTGGTGAAGTCGCCGTAGCGAAGTTTGAGCGTAACGGTCCTGGCCGACAGGCCCTGCCGCCGCAGCCGGCGGGCGACCTCCTGCACGTGCCCCAGCAGCACGGCGCGGAGTTCTTCCATCTCCGCCACGTCCTGCGGGAAGGTCTCCTCCTGGCCGATGCTTTTGGCCTGGCTGTCAGGCGTAACCGGCCGGTCGTCGATGCCGCGGGCCAGCCGATGGCAGTGCAGGCCCCAGTCGCCGAACCGGTCCGCCAGCATTTTCTCCGGCAGCAGGCGAAGCTGGCCGATGGTGCAAACGTTGAGCTTTTCCAGTTCCTTCGCCCCGGCCGGGCCGACGCCCCATATCTTCGAGGCCGGCAGCGGATCCAGCACGTTGTGCACGTTCTCCTCGCTGATCGCCACCAGGCCGTCGGGCTTCCTGAGATCGCTGGCCAGCTTGGCCAGGAACTTGTTCGGGGCGACGCCAACGCTGGCGGTCAGTTGCGTCTCCTGGCGGATGATGCGTTTGATTTCCGCGGCGATGTGCTCCGCCGGACCCAGCAGCCGCTGGCAGCCGGTTACGTCCAGAAAGGCCTCGTCGATGCTCAACGGCTCAACCAGCGGGCTGAACTGCTCCAGGATGGCGAATATCTGATTGCTGAGCTGGCGGTATCGGTCGTACCGCACTGGCAGAACGACGGCGTGCGGGCACAGCCGGATGGCCGTGGACATTGGCATCGCCGAGCGGCAGCCGAAAGGCCGGGCCTCGTAGCTGGCCGTGCTGACCACGCCGCGGCCGCGGGGGTCGCCCCCGATGAGCAGCGGCTTGCCGGCAAGCTCCGGCCGGTCCAGCTTCTCGACCGCCGCGAAAAACTCGTCCATGTCTACGTGTATGATTCGCCGGGGCATGGCTGTCCGTTAAAAAACCACGAGCGGATCCGCGACAAAATCAAGCCGTCGCCGCCGCGGGGCATTTCAGACTTTGTATTATACCCCGCGTGCGTCGGCGGTTGAATCGAGTGCCTGCCGGGTTACATCCCCATGGCTGGCGGCGTTTGATTGTGGCGTCAAGCGGCGAGGCCGGGTATAACGCGGCCTGGCGGCAGGTCGGGCCTGCCGGCTTGAAGAAAGGACAATCCATGAAGATCGGGCTGAGCAGCTACAGTCTTTCGCGGGCGATAAAGGCAAACGAGATGGACATCCTCCAGGCGATCGAATGGATCGCCCGGAACGGGGGCGCGCACGTCGAGATTTCGCCGGCCGGATTTTCGCTCAGCGAGACGCCCGCCCTGATCGGCCAGATAGTCAAGAAGGCCAAAGAGGTCGGGATCGACATATCCAGCTACACGATCGGGGCGAACTTCGTCCAGCCGGACGCCGCGGCGCTGAAGGCCGAGATCGAACGGATAAAGAAAGAGGTCGATATTGCCGCCCAGCTTGGCGTAAAACGGATGCGGCACGACGCCGCCTCGCGCCCGATCCCCGAATGCAGCATAGCCCGGTTCGAGAAGGATCTGCCGGCGATGGCCGACGCCTGCCGCGAGGTCGCCGACCACGCCAATCGCCACGGCATAACCACGAGCGTCGAAAACCACGGATTCTTCATGCAGAAGTCCGACCGCGTCCAGCGGCTCATCAACGTCGTGGACCGCGAGAACTTCCGGACGACTATCGACATAGGCAACTTCTTGTGCGCCGACGAGGACCCCGTCGCGGCGACGAAGAACAACATCCCCTTCGCCTCGCACGTGCACTTCAAGGATTTCTATTTCCGCCCCCTCCACGCCGACCCCGGCGAGGGGTGGTTCAGGACGCTTTCGGGCAATTTCCTCCGCGGCGCGATCGTCGGCCAGGGCGACGTCGACATCCGCACGGTCGTGAAGATCATCAAGGATTCCGGCTATGACGGCTACATCTCCATCGAATTCGAGGGGATGGAAGACTGCCGGCGTGGTTCAAAAATAGGCATGGCAAACCTCCGCCGGCTCTGGGACGAGTGCAAATAAATTGAAATTAGAAAAGGCCGGAGAAAAACGAAAAGCTCCAGCCTTTGTTATTTGGCTGGATCTTGGAACTTCTTATTGATCTTCTTCAGGTATGGTTTTAATTTCTTTTTCAAAGCTCGCGGTTTTTTTACCAAAACAAGAGTTTTTTTATGAGCCTGTAGTGTTTTCTTGAAACAACGTGGAACTTTTTTCTTTTTTTTATCACAAGAACGCTTTTGGGCTTTAGAAATTGATTCTTGGTACTCTCCCAAATTCCTTTTGTTTACCTTAAAATATGAATCATCTATTTCATCTTTTCTACCATTTTTCTTTGTGATCCAAGACCAGAGTCCAGCACTTATTAGACTCAAAAAAATCCGATATAAAGCATTAGATATGTCTTGAAGGAAATAGACATACTCTTCGGCTCTAAAAGCTGCCCTAATAAATCTCTTATGGTCATTTCGGAACTTTGGGGGAAGCAAAGAAGCAGAAAATTCGATGGCAACCTCTTTCTTTTTTTTCATAAAATCCAAACTCCAATCTGGCTGGTGGCACAGGTCTGGAACCTTCCGAACGTAGTGCTACGGACCTGCCGCTGTTGCAGGTCCGTGCGTTATTGATTCGGGCCTTGAACGAATCGTCCGCATTTATCGTCATCGCCTTCGTCCGATCTTCCAAGCGGCATTATACCTCGCCGCGTCAGGTTAGGGCAACAATTTACGGCCGCTTTTTCATCCCACCCATTACGACACACTGCCCTCCGCTCCGCCAGGAGCGAAAGATTTGTAGCCCGCCGCGTGAGCGGCGGGACCCATGGCGAGAGAAAAACCCAGCCCCGTCAGGGGCGACACATTGGGTAACCATGCAACCTCCGAGTCAAACCCATAGATATCGTTCGTCGTACACAATCCTGTGTTGTTTCAACAGGTGGACGAGTTCCTCCTGGAATGTCTTCTCCTTGTGATGGCTCGCTTGGCCCTTGATGTGTTTCCCGAAGCGTATGCAGATGTGCCGCCCCTGACGGGGCTGGTTTGCTTTTGCGGTCAATATACCCGCCGTTCACACGGCGGGCTACAAATCTTCCGCCCTAGTGGGCTGAGAAGAGCCACGCTAGACGCCAACGCACAATCAGCGAGAGGATGCTTGCTGCCCTTGCCCCTGACCTGGAACATGCACACCAGGGATTCCATCAAGGCTGGGAATTCAGGATTTTTCTATCGGCGAGGTAAGTTTCGCAGTCGAGGTAATGTCGCCATGGCCGGGGCTGGTTGTAGAGTTTGAAGAATCCTGGTTTTTCGTCCAGCACCTGCTGGAGGGTCTGTCCCCGGCCGACCACGATGAGGGCGGACGTGTATCGCGGATTGGCAAAATCGATTACTTCATAAACGTTCCTGTATTGCATGGGTTGCGACCTGTAGAGGACCTCGTAATACGCCAGCGGCCAGCGCGATATCCATAGACTGACGGTGGCGGTGTCGTTGAGCTTTTTATCGGCCAGGTCCCTCGCGATCTGGCGCGCATCGCGGATGGTGTCTTTGTCATTTGGGTCAATCAGGCCTGTGCGGGCCGCTCGGCCGACCGGGTCGGCCCCTGTCAGCGCGGCAAGGATGAAGATCGCGCTCCAGGCGGCGATAAAAACAACTCTTTTAAGAAGTGGCACGGGCATCTTGCCCGTGTGTTCCACGACCGTCCCGGTCGTGGCGGTTTTCGTTTTTTTCTGGTCTCCAGGGGCGAGACGCCCCTGGGACACACGGCCGGGACGGCCGTGCCACGAAAGAAAGGCCCTTTTTAACAGGCTGCTGAGGCAGCCGGCGAGCTTATCGAGCCCCCATGCGGAGACGGCTATCAGCATCGGCAGCAGGAACAGCCAGACGCGGCTGAACGGCACGACCCGCTGCGCGACGGCCAGGCCAGCCAGCAGGATCGGCCCGAGGACCGGCAGGAGACAAAAGGCCGTCCGGGACAATATGGCCCAGACGACAGCGGCGGCAAGTCCGGCAATCGCCATCGCCACCCACGGCCAGGCGAGCCCCTGAGTCCATTCAGTGAGCGTCATGCCGGCGGCGGCAGGCAGATCGGAGAAAACCTTGTCCAAAGCCACCGGCGTAACGAACCGGTTTGAGGTTATGGCCTCAACCCCTTCGGCGGTATATATGACGGCCGGCAGATACAGCAGGCACGCCAGCAGGCCGGCCGCCAGCAGCGAGGCGCCCAGCCGCACGATGACCTTCCGCAGCGAGGACCGGTCGGTAAAAAAAATGAAGTGAATCAGGATGACGGTTGACAGGATCGCTATTGGGTACAGCATCGTCGGAATGGTGAAGAGGCCCAGGACCGCGAGAATCATCCAGCATATCCACGCCCGCCATTGAACGGGCCGGTCGAGGATGTTCAACGTGCATACGGCCATCAGGATGGAATCGAGGCAGAGCAGCGAATAGCCGCGGGCGTTGACCGTGTATTCAACCAGCGCGACGGACTGTGCGGCCATCAGTGCGCTTAGCACGGCGGCAGGCCGCGACGCGCCGAGTTTCCGCGTCAGCCAGGCCGCGGCCGGCACGACCGCCACGCCGGCCAGATACGCCGGGAATCGCAGTGCAGCCGGGCCGTCGCCGCCGATGGCTGTCGACAAAGCCGCCAGCAGCGTGTGGAAGATGTGGTTGTTCGGGGCGGAATAGTTGAACCAGCCCTCCGGCCCCCCCGGCAGGACGTAAAACAGGAACGTCCACGACTCGTCGTACCGCATCGGGCAGGAATCCAGCAACAGAAGGCACCGGACGGCGTGAAAGATCGTCAGGGCCGAGACGGCACAGAGACAGGCAACGGCCGGCAGGGGCCGGCGACGGGCGGCATCGGCCTGCCGCGGCAAGGTCTCGCCCGTCTTCGCATTGGTCCGGATGTCCGCCATCGCCTGACATGATACCCGGCCCGCCGGCCTTTTAAAGCCCGTCTCCGATCCGATTTGATAACGCCGCACGGTGAGGCTATAATTCTTTGAATTTTCCGCCCGGATTTTTAACCAGGAAACTTTTTTAAAGGAAACTGAAAATGCACGACATGACGGCTGCGAATCTGCGAAGCGCATTCGGCGGAGAATCAATGGCCCACATGCGGTACAAGATATGGGGCGACCTGGCCGAGAAGGAAGGTTTCGCCAACGTGGCCCGGCTCTTCCGGGCGGTCGCGACGGCCGAGCAGGCCCACGCGACCGGACACTTCAAGGCCATGTCCCACGTCGGCGGGGCCTTCAACGTCTTTGCCGGGGCCGGGTTCGGGCTGACGAACACGTCCGACGCCCTTGCCGGGGCGATCGGGGGCGAGGTCTTCGAGATCAACGAAATGTACCCGACCTATCTGGAAGTGGCCCGCTTCCAGGGCGAAAAGGGCGCCATCAAGAGCATGGAATACGCCGTCATGGCCGAGAGGATTCACGCCGAACTCTACAAAAAGGCCAAGAAGGCCGTCGATTCCAAAAAGGACATGGAACTCGGGCCAGTCCGGATATGCAAGGTCTGCGGACACACCATCGAGGGCGGCATTCCCGACAAGTGCCCGATCTGCTCGGCCAAGAGCGAGTTCTTCGTGTCATTCGAGTGAATGCGGCGCGGGCGTCCCGGCTTCGCCCGGACAAGTCTTGCCCGTGTGTCAAAGGGGGTTTTTGTGGCGTGGCCATCTTGGCCGCGCGTGCCGCAGGCGTCTCGCCCGCATTTTTTTATTCCTGGAGTTGTAGGCAGGATGCCCGCACCACAATCCCTCTGTAACTGACCCATTACCCCGGCGTTCGGTCTGGCATTTTACGTCCGACATGGATATATTATTGTAACAGAGGGATGATCTGAGGAAAGGGCTGTCGGTATGCCGCCGATCTGTTTGGCCGGAATAGTGGGAAAAAAGAACATGCTCGCAAACAGATACGAGCATGCCGTCCGATTTATGCCTCTCGGCGCGAAATTCGGACATGTCGCCCGCCTCGAGGGGGGAATGTTCACGTGAGGCTGGTTGTGTTTTGTTTTGACAGGACTACTGTCCGAACATACCATAAAAAAATAAACAGGCGGACAAAAAATGGACCGATTGATTAAAGTTGTAGGAATTGGATGGCTTTTTTTGATCTTGGGGTCCTTTTTCTGGAAGGTTATGAATGGACATAACGTAGATTATGGCTTTATCGGCATTTTCTTGGCATTTGCAATCATCGGGATTGCCATGTGCATACTTGACAGAATAACGGTAATCCGTAGTAGTTTGATTAGCATTGAAGCTGCGACCAAACATGCAACCGATGCCGCAAAAGCGATTGACGAACTACGTACTCGAATAGAGAACCAGAGAGATACAATCGATAACTCGTTCAAGCAGGCAACAAAGGCGGCCGCCCTTGCCGACGATCTTTCTCAGAAAGTTCATGACGCTGAAAACAAATTATTAGAACTTGATGGAACTCTGTCTTCTGCCAAGAACAGTCTTGATAACATCGAAAAATTAAATGAATTCATTAAGATGGTTATCTTCGCACAAAATGATGACAGAAAAGCCCTTGAGAAGCTTGAAGTTTGGGCTTCCGATCCAAACTTCCCCATGCAACAACAAGCAAACCAGGCATATCTATCAATACTTGAAAAACATTCCGCACCAAAGTTTGGTCCAGTGAAATATCCCTTGGAATTTCGCAATGGCATTGTTCCAGCAAAGCTCACTATTGCCGATTTTATCGAGTTTTACCCTGACCAACATGTTTATAACAAACTCGGCATAACACTACAACGAAACTTCCTCTGGCATGATGCAGCATCGCAGCTTATACAACTTGACGCCAAGTCTGCGTAACCGCCTGAGTTTGGCTTTCACGTGGGACTGCCGTGCGCGCCGATTGCGGTTCTGCGTCTCGGTGAT
>JACRIL010000092.1 GCA_016235825.1 Planctomycetota bacterium | reverse complement strand
GAAGGATGAACCGCTTCGGTGTTGGAACCCTGACGGATACATTATTGACTTGACAGGCGACCTTTACTCATAGAAGGGCGAAATAAGGCTGTTGGACTCACCTATCATTATGGACAAAACGGCCTTCGTAGCGTTGTAGTATTAATGTGCTATCACGCCGGACACCGCCAGGCTGCCCCAACCGGTGTGCACCCAGGCATCGGTCCTGGGCAGGGCTTCGTCCAGTTCGGGTATCGTTTCAATAGCGCCGGACCGGAATTCGTTCAACCTTTGCGCCAGTTCCTTGTATCGCTGCACCTGTCCGCCCAGGCGGATCTGGATCGTGTCGAATCCGTTGGGCTTGTTGCGGCGGTACCACTGCCGGCGGAAACTCCCCAGCGTCGCCTCTGCGGTTTTTGCCATGCCTGCCGCCCCGCGTGCCACTGCCGCCAGTTTTGCCCTGTCGCGTTTGGCCCAGGCCGCGTCCAGATCCGCCCGGAAGGTCAGCTTTCCGGCCATGTAGGAAACCAGGGCGTAAGCGTGGGCCATGTCCACGGGTTCTTTCACGCCCTTCCATTTCGCGAGTTTCTTCTGAAGGGCCTTGAGCGATTTTATGGAGGCCGGCCAGAATGCCTTGTCTTTGGACCTGACGTTATTCCAGTATATGCCCAGGATGGGGTCGTCCCACAGAACGCCCGAGGCGCTCCACTTGCCGCCGTTGAGTTCGCAGGCCAGTTCGACCGCGCCGTAATCGCCCCCGCAGATCGCCGCGAAGCGTTTTTCCACGCTGCCCGGGGCGGCCTGCCCGGCGTAGGCGAGTTCCGCGCCCAGCGTCAGGCCGGCAAGGGCGGAATCGAATTCGCAGTACCCGCCATCGTCGCCCCAGAGCGTGAACATGAATTCGCGGACCTTCTTGTCGCGGCAGGCCTTTATGCAGGGCACGATGGTCTTTTGCGTCTTGTGTCTGCCGTACCAGGGAATGCCCCACGTCCAGACGCCGGAGGCCATTACCGGCTCGAAGCCCAGTTCGCGGTGCTTGTCTATATACGCCAGGTAGAAATTTTCCTCCTCGTGGTAATAGTCCCAGTAGACCAGGCTGACCTGTTTGGGGATCGCATTCTTCACGTCGTCGGGGATGCGGGTCTGGAGGTCGTAATAATCCTGGGTCTTGTTGCCCATGCGGAAGAACATATCCGACCAGATCATGGGTTTGAGTCCGACGCGGCCGCAAATTTCGACCACCTTCGCCAGATGCCGGTTGAACAGGTCGTATCCCCGCTGGCAGCCGTGGACGTCCATGAACCGCCCGCGCCCCAGGTCGTGCGTCTCATCCATGCCGATGTGTATCCGCCTGCTGCGGAAGCATTCGGCGAAATTCCGCAGCATTTTCTCGATCAGCTCGTAGGTCGCCGGCTCATCGACCATCATCACGGAGCCGGTGTCCTTGATCTTGCCGTAGGCCGGCCATTTCAGAATCTGCTGGAGATGGCCCAGCGTCTGGATGCACCCGATCATCTCGATTCCCAGCCGACCCGCGTATTCGTCGAGCCGGCGAAGCTCCGCGGCCGTGTACCGCCCCCGCATGTAGCCGAAGTAGCTTTCGCCCGGCAGCTCGTATGTGTCCTCGGTGTACAGCATGGCCATGTTGTAGCCCAGCAGCGCCAGCCGCCTCAGCCAGCGTTCGAGATGCTCCACGGTCATAACTGCGTTGCGGGAGCAGTCGAGCATGATGCCGAACGTCTCGAAGGGCAGGCCCTCGGAAATTTTCCGGCCCGGCCTTGCAAGGCCCGAAAGCAGCGTCCCGACGCCGCGGATGGCGTGGTGCGGCCTGTCATATCGGACTACGGCCCGCCCGGATTGGACGGTTATTTCAAGCCCGCCGGCCGGGCCGCCGGCGGCAAACTCCACCGCCAGCCCGCCTTTGCCTTCGCCCTGGCGGATCGGATATTCCTCGCCCATCGTGCGAAGTATTGATTGAATTTTTTGAGGGGTGCCGCCCGTCTGCCAGTACAGCGTGAGAGGTTTAGCCAAAGGTTGCTCCTTGTTGATGCAACGGCCGAAAATCTTAGAATAATCCGCCCCGCAACAATCCTGGGCGCGTCGCACGAAATTATCCCCTGTCCGGCCGATCTTTCAAGCATCCTCTCGCGGGTTTCGGCCGGCAAATAAGTGAATTCTGCGCATTGTCAACTGATCGGCCAGAATGGCGTGTGTTGTATTTTTTACGGTCATGGATTTTTATTCAATGCTTTTTGAATCCGTTCAGTCAACGGCGGCAGATCGTTGTGCACGATTTTCCAGAGGACGTCCAGGTCCACGTCGGTGTAGCCATGGATCAGGCGGTTACGCAGGCCGATGATGCCCGCCCACGGAATGTCGGCATGTGCCTGCTGAAACTGCGGCGAAACGTGCGCGGCCGCTTCGCCGACGATCTCCACCAAATGCGTCAGGGCGAAGCGGAACTGGCGGTCTGCGTCAAGGTCCTGCCTTTGGCGGTTTCGGGCCATGTCCGCCGCCTCTCGCGCGTAGTCGAGCATGTGCCGCAGGCGCGTTGTCTCGTCATGCCGCGTCATACTGCACCTGCGCCTCCGAAAGCACTTCATCGCGAAAGTACCGGCTCAGGAAGCCCGGCGTGTTCAGGTCCACCTTGCGTCCGACCAGTCCGGAAAGCTCTGCCTCCATTTCAAAGAAGGCGAATCCGGGCACGTGCCCCGGCTCGAACTCGACCAGAACGTCCACATCGCTGCCGGCTGAAAAGTCGTCCCTCAGCACCGAACCGAACAGCGACAGGCGGCGTATGTGGTGTTTCCGGCAGAATCCGGCGATCAAGTCCCGGTCTATCCCGATTTTCGCGCCCATGTCATTTATATCCTTTAGGAACATTCTACCATAATGCCTGCAAAAACATAATGGAGTTTCGGGATGATATAATCACATCGGATAATATTCAATGTCGTTAGTGATCGAAGTTGTCATCCCTCAACCTGAAAATAGACATAACTCCATTGTGAAAAATGAATTACGCAATCGAGCTGAAAGACTGACCGGTCAGTCATTTTTCCGCTAACCTTTTTGGGGCGGGTTTGTCAGGATAAATGTGGATTCATCCGGAAAGACTGCCGGATGGCGTATCAAAATGATATAATGACAAGAGTCGGTCCCCGCGCAGGCACGGCGGGCGAGACGACAAAGGAGATCGAAAATGAGCAAGGCAACGGGCATACTGGGGTTGGGACTGATTCTGGCAATGGCGGCGCCGATTCTGGCGGCCGATCCGGACGAGGCGAAGGACATCAGTTCGGCCCGCGGCGTCAGCGGCCTGTGCGGCTCGGCCGGCAGCGGCAAACTCTTCAAGGTTTACATTCCGTCCGGCACGTCGAGCCTGACCGTCAGCACCACCGGCGGCGAGGGCGACTGCGACCTGTACGTCCGCCACGCGTACTGGCCGACGCTGAGGGATTACGACTCCCGCAGTTCCGGCAGGGGCACGCAGGAGCGGGTCAGCATCCGCAACCCGCAGAGCGGCTGGTGGGGCATTCTCGTCCAGGCCGACCGGGCCTACGACGACGTTACGCTGCGGGTACAGTTCGATTCCGGCGACGACCGCGGCAAGCCGATTGACATCGACCGCAAGGTCGTCCGGCTGGATAGCGACGGCGTGCTGCGGAACCTTTCGGGCGGGCGGGGCGAACTGCAATATTTCCGGATAACCGTGCCCCGCGGGACCGACAGGCTGACCGTCAGCACATCCGGCGGCAGCGGCGACTGCGATCTTTATGTCAGGCAGGGCGACCTGCCGGCCTCGGGCGTCTATGACGGCCGGTCCACCGGCGGCTCGACCAGCGAGAGCATTTCGGTCGCCCGGCCTTCAAGCGGCGACTGGTACATCCTGATCCACGGCTTCCGCGATTATTCGGGCGTTACGCTGCGGGCGAGCTGCGGCGGGTCCGGCTGGGACGACGGCAATGGCGGCACCCTGGGCCGGCTGGAAAACGGCGTTACGGTCAGGAACATCTCCGGCTCGGCCGGAAGCATGAGATACGGCACGATCCGCCTGCCCGAGGGGACGCGCAGGCTCGTCGTTACGCTCGACGGCGGGCAGGGCAATTGCGACCTTGTCCTCCGGCGCGAACTGCCGACCGTCGATCTGCTCAAACGCGGCCCGTTCGGAATCGCCGAGCGGCCTCGCACGCGGATCGAGCTGACCGATCCCGATTTGGGCCTGTGGTACGTGATAGTTTACGGCACGGACGATTATCGCGGGGCGAGCCTGACGGCGGAATGGACCGGCCGCGGACGCGAAGTGGACCTTGCGATAACCAGCCCGGCCGCCGGCGACCGCTGGCAGATCGGCAGGAGCTACACGATCAGTTGGACCTGCCACAGTTCGGTCAGGACCGTCCAGCTTCAATATTCGACCGACAACGGCAGTTCGTGGTCCCTGGCCGGCCTGCCGAGGTCTGTCCGGGCCGACCGCGGCAGCCTGACGTGGGATATTCCCGACGATTCGGACCTGCTCAGCAGTTCGGCCCGCATCAGAATGGTCAACGTCGACGACCGCACGATCATCGCCGGCAGCGGGATGTTCGCGGTGGTCCGGCGCGGCGGGGGCGGCGGCGACAACCGGCGCGACGCCTACGAGCCGGACAACGACCGCGACAAGGCCGGCACGATAGGCCTGCGGAGTCCGCAGCTCCACTCGATCTTCCCAGACGAGGACGTGGACTGGATAGCCTTTGAGCCAGGCCAGTGCGGCTCGTACACGTTCAACTTCTCGGACGTGTCAATACCGCTCAAGGGCGAGCTTTGGGTCCGCAAGACCAACGGCAAGGAGGAGAGGATTGAAAAATTCAAGGTCGACAGAAACGGCGGAGCCGTCCAGTTCGACGTTGGCAGTTCGATCGACGCAGTCATGGTCAAGGTCGAGGCCCAGGATGACGACGACAAGGGAATCTACACCATCACCGTCTACAAGTCGCAGATTTGGGTCAGGTAGAACGGCCCGTTTGATGGATGCTTGAAGGACGGAACGAAAAAAGTTTTCGCGCGGCAGGCCGAAAAGACCAATCTAAAGCCGTTAGTCGTAAAGTTCATTTGGTGGGAGAAGTAGCCGGCGGCATTGGCGTCAACTGGACAGCGGGCTGTGATGTGATTTGCACTTGAACAGGTTTAGTAATTTCCTTATCTCCCCAAATGCTATAGCCTAAACTTGCACCAGAGATAACAAGGGCAGCTATCGAAAACCGTCTGGCCCACTTAATCTTTTTTGTCGCTAATTCATGATCCTTCTCAGATATTGCTTGCGTTAGTCGAAGATTTTTTTCGGATATTTCACGATTTAAAGCGCGGTCTTTTTCGGCTTCTCTTCTGCCTGCTGCGCGTCTTTCAAGTTCTTTTGCAGCTTCGATAGTTAAACCGATATGATATGGATAAAAGAAGCATTGATTTGTACGGTCCTCAATTAAACGAGCAACATCTTGGGTATTGTTTCCCAGAAGATATGCAAAAATCCCTGCAACACAACTCCATCCCATATTCTGAATTTGATTTTGCTGGAGATTGTTCAAATTTTGTTTGATAATGATTTTAATTCCTATGCGATCCCAATCATTAGGGAGTTTCAATGCTTGTTGACGTAATTCAGCAACCCTATAGTTGTTAGCTAAATCGAGAGTAAATACTTTGTTGCCACAAAACGCACAGTTCAAGCAACACTGTTCAGGAATTTCCACAATCGATTCTGCCATAAATATCTCCCTTTAACACTACAACGAAACTTCCTCTGGCATGATGCAGCATCGCAGCTTATACAACTTGACGCCAAGTCTGCGTAACCGCCTGAGTTTGGCTTTCACGTGGGACTGCCGTGCGCGCCGATTGCGGTTCTGCGTCTCGGTG
>JACRIL010000013.1 GCA_016235825.1 Planctomycetota bacterium | reverse complement strand
CGCTCAGAATTTCCCGGATCAGCAATTACATCGCGTGGGGCCTGGTGTTGGCCCTGTTGATCGCGGCGGCGGTCGTGAACCATTTTTTCAACCGCTCGATCTCCGGCAAGGATTCGCAGGCGGGCGTGCTTTCCGGCCGGCTGGCCGACGCTCAAAAACAGGTTGAAGAGCAGGCCGGCAGAATTTCCGAACTGACGAAACGCCGGGACGATCTCCTGGGCGACCGCGAGCGGCTGTCGGCGCAGCGCGATTCCCTGCAGTCCGAGAAGAAGGACCTCGGCCGGACGCTGGACAACGCCAAAAAGGACCGGGACGATAATGAGATTGAACTGAAGGCGGTGAAAAAATCGCTGGAAACAGCCAATGTGAGAAACGGGCAGCTTGCCCAGGAAATTATCGATCTCAAGGTCAGGCTTGCCGCCGCGAGCCAGCCGGCCAGCGCCAGTGCACCGGCCAAACCGAATTGAAGGCGATGGTCGGACAGACATGGTAACGCAGACGGCCATTGAAGAGCATCCTTTGCACCGGGCCTGCCGGTCGGGCGACGAAAAGGCCGTCGAGTCGCTGCTCGACGTCGGGGCCGGGCCGGCGGCGCGGGACTGGCTGGGCCGGACGCCCCTTCACGCCGCGGCCGAGGCGGGCAGGGACCGGATCGTCGGCAAACTATTGCGGGCTGGGGCCCAACCCGACATCCGCGACATCTTCGACCAGACTCCGCTGCACCTTGCCGCCCAGTCAGGAAACGCCGAATCCGTCCGCCTGCTGCTGGAGCACGGCGCTAAAGCTGACCTTAAAGACTCGCTGGGTTTGACGGCCCTTCACGAGGCCTGCGCATCCGGGCATGCAGGGCTGGCAAAGGCGTTCGTAACTGCCGGAGCGAAGGCTGACGAGCCTGACCTTGCGGGCCGCTCGTCGCTGCACCTTGCCGCCCAGACCGGCAGCGAGGACGCCGTGGATATGCTTCTTTCCGCCGGGGCCGATGTAAACGCCCAGGACGAATTTTATCGAACGCCGCTGGACCGGTCCGCCGCCGCCGGGCACGTAACCGTGGCGTACCGGCTGATCTCGCGCGGGGCCGACGTGAATCACCGCGACGTTGCAGGCGCCACGCAGCTTCATCGCTCGGCCGCCGACGGCAGGTGCGACGTGATCGACCTGCTGGTCTGGGCCGGGGCCGACCTGAACGTCCGCGACACGGCCGGGCGGACCCCGCTGTCCCACGCCGCAGGGCAGGGCAGGTTCGGCGCAGCCGACCTGCTGGCCCAGTCGGGCGCGGACGTGAACGCAGCCGACGCCGAGGGGCGCGGGCCGCTGTCGATGGCCGTCGGGAAGGGCGATGCCAGGATAGTCGGGATGCTCATCAAACGCCGGGCCGACCTGGATGCCGCCGACTCTTCCGGCAGCACGCCGCTGGCAATTGCCTGCCGCAAGGGCGACGTGCGGATCGCCGGAATGCTCATCGAGGCCGGAGCTGACGTTGACGCGACGGACCCGTACGGCAGGAGGCCTTCCGACCTGGCCGAGGCCGCAGGAGCAGCCGACCTGGCCCGGAAACTCATCGAACATCAAAGGACGCTCGCCCATCGGGCCCGATCGGCACAGGCCGCCGCCCAGCGCGAGCAGGCCGCAGCCGAACCGGCTGTCCAGCCGGCCGGCGCCGGGCAGGGGGCGTTCTTCAATGTCCTTGTGGGCAAGACATCCGAGCAGGCCGCGGCAGTTCCGCCGGCACAAGCGCCCGCGGCCGCAGCCGACCTGACTCAGCGGGCCGAAAAGGACGCTTCAGACGCATGGGGCGGCTCGCTGCTGGAAGAAATTCCCGTCGGCGCGGACCGGCAGAAACAGGATTTGCAGGCCGGCGACAAGGCTGGCCTGGACAAATCCAAAAAACCCACCATCGACCTGCGGGTCTGACAGTTATTGAGTCGGCGGTCGTGAAGACATCTCTGCGAAGGCCCCGATGTAAAAGACGGCGAAGACCGCCATCGGCCAGACGTGCAGCATCACCCGCTGGAGCGAGGTCTTCAACTGCCAATCGACGTCGAAGGGCGTTATGAGATAGACCGCGCAGTAGCCGGCCAGGATCAGCAAGACCGCCGGAAGGATAGGCCTGGCGGCCCGCGGCCCTACGGTTTGCGGTCCGACGGGCGGCTTCCGCAGGCCGAAGGCCGCCAGAAGAATTATCAGCACGGCGGCACAGCCGGCGATCCCCCAAGCATCCTGGTTGATGAGCTCGACGCCCACCGATGAAAGGATTTTCAGATATCGCTGCGGGTCGAAAAGTTTCGCCGATAGGCCGGTCCCACCGAGGCTCGTCTGGAGATAGTTGTCCGGCGCGAGTGCGAACTTGTAATAGATCGCCGCGGCCAGGCCGGGCAGCGTCCCGACGAGCACAAGAAGGACGGCCTTGATCGAAGATCGCCATTGCCTGACTGACGGCCCGAACAAAATCATCATCGCCGACAGGACGGCAAGGCAGAGCAGTCCCTCATTTTTCAGCCAGCAGGCCAGACCCAGCATAAGCCCGGCCAGCAGGAATTTTAGCCTCTCGCGGCCGGCCTGTGCCTGCGTGAGCAGCACGGCCGCGCAGAGCAGGTAATACGCGAATGGGATGTCGGCATACTGCGACGCCGACTGCGCGACGAGGCCGGGCGAACCGAGCACGATTGCGCAGGCGACCGCCGCGGCCGGCGCCCCGCACGACGCACGCACTGCGCAGAACATCAGCAGCGCCGTGCAGACGCCAAACCCCAGGCCGATGAGGATCGGGGCTGACTGCGGGCGGTCGCAAGCGTAGCTCCAGACGCGGGCCACGGAGGCCGGCAGCAGCAGGGGGTAATCGGGATGGCTGTTGGAATTCTCTTTCTCAAACATGCCCTTCCACTCGTCGGCCTCGTAAAGATATCGCGCGTGCAGGTTCCAGATTCCCCATGCGTCCCACTGGCCGTGGGGATTGGCGTTGGCGAGTATGGAGAATCTGCCGGCGGCCAGGACCGCGACGCACAGCAGCAGGGCGGGGAATATCCATCTCATCCGCCGGCCGGGCGACGATTCGCCGGCGGAAATCGGCGTCCCGGCGGAATCGGCGGTTTTGCCGGCTGCGGGCCTTGCCCGCATGGAAACAAAAACCGCCGCGCCCAGCAGGACGATCGCCAGGACCGGCTCGATGATATAAGCGTGTTCCTGAAGGCCGGCCCCGCACGCCAGATTGATGAAATACAGAATCGAGGTCAGGCCGGCGCCCGCGCCGTATCCAAGGCAGGCCTTGAGGAGAAAATTTTTCCGCAGCGGCTCGCCCGGATAAAACAGACAGACCGCGCCGAACCCCGCCAGCCACATTATCAGCAGGGCGACGGTCGTCATCGTCCTGCCTCCCGGCTGGCGGCGTCCGCGCGGCGGAGCAGAAAGACGCCACGTCCGAAGCGGCACTCGATCTCAAGTTTTTTCTCGCGCAAAAGGCCCGGGTCTATCTGGTCGCGAGAAAAGTTGCCGACCACCAGCTCGTGGCCGGTCGAGTCATCGACCAGGAACGGCGCTAGGGCGTATATGGCCATGTAATAATTGGTCTTGTAGAGCTTTGCCATCTGATCGCTGTCCGTCGGGATGTCCGTGAGGTATCCCAGCTTGATCGCCCCGTTTTCCCGACGGAGCTGTCCTGCGTCGCGCAGTTCAAAGAGCTTCTGCCGCAGAGGCCCGAAGCGGGCATCCTGGACCGACGGGTCGGCCTCGGCCTGCCTTGCGTCCCAGTCGCGGATGAGGCCGGCCGCCGCCGAAAATACCGCGCAGGCCAGCAGCACCAGCCCCACGTTGCGCCTGGCGTTCTGTCTGTCGGCGTTCATTTCTTTCCCGGCCGGATTATCCATCTGTGAACATTATGACGGCAAATGGTGAAAATTGACAGTTTTTGTTGGTAATGCCCGGATTATGAAAAAACGGGAATATTTGCTTCATTGCGGTGCGGACCTTCCGGCGACGCTGAATCTGCAAGGTATTCGTGTCCTGTCAAAATGTCCGCGCCACAGCAGACGACCCGGAGTCCATGATTATCCCAGCCAATATTTTTCGGTGAGACATTTGTCGGTAATGGGGAAAAAGCACAATCGCCCCGCGATGGATTCAAATTGGACGACGTCTGTTACCCCGTCCTCTGCTTCGCTCCACCGCGGGGCTACTTGCAAATGCCCTGGCGGGCTGAAATAACTGGGGCAGAAAAATATCTGCATTACCGGCGTAAATCTTCAGGGATCAAAGCCATTATGCCAATTGTTTTTTACATTCCTTCGCCAGCCCGTACATGTTAGCATAGAGGAATCATGAAGCCCAAAAGCGTACTGATACTGGCGAACATGCGCAAGGCCGGGGTGGCCGGGCAGATCAAGGCCCTCGGCAAATGGTTCAGGGCCAGGGCCAGGCTTGTGGCCGTCGTGCCGGCAGGACCGGGCCTTCGAGCGCCCGTGCCTAAGGCCGACCTGTGCGTCGTGTTCGGCGGCGACGGGACGCTGCTGACGGCAGCGCGGATGCTGGCCGAGCGGCCCGTGCCGCTGGTCGGCGTGAACATGGGCAAACTGGGTTTCCTGGCCGAGTTCACCGTCGAGCAAATGCAGAGGCATTTCGACGACATCCTCGCCGGGCGGATCAGGCCGACCGCAAGGATGATGCTTCATGCCGAGATTTCCGGCTGCGCCGGCGGCAAACGCCGCGTCAAGTGCGAATTTGCCTCCCCTGCCGCCAACGACGTAACCATATCGGCCGGCCCGCCCTTCCGCGTGATCGACCTTCAGGTCAGCCAGTCAGGAACACAGATCGCCCAATATTGCGGCGACGGGCTTATTCTGGCCAGCCCCACCGGCTCGACCGGCTACAACATGTCGGCCGGCGGCCCGATAATGGAACCGACGCTCGACGCCATCGCGATAACGCCGATCGCGCCGCATTCGCTTTCGCTGCGGCCTCTGGTCGTCCAGAGCGGCCGGACGATCGCCATAACCGCCACCAGGGTCAACGCCGGCACGGCGGTCATCGTCGACGGGCAGATTTCCTGTCGGCTTTGCGATGCCGACACCGTCAAGGTCCGCAAGGCCGCAAAGCCCATGCTGATCTATCCGCACCCGGGGCTGTCGTTCTTCGACACGCTGTCCCGCAAACTGCAATGGGGCATAAGTCCCCATCACCGGGCTTGAGATGCATGGGCAAGCCTGACGGGTGTTTCCCCCAAAAAGTCGCCGGGCGCGAAAATCGACTTGGGTAAAATGCGTCATTTGCGTACAATGCCGGGTTATGGTCTGTTGAAAAGTGGCACGGGCATCTTGCCCGTGTGTTCCACGACCGTCTCGGTCGTGGTTTGTATTGTTTTCTTGTATTCCAGGGGCGAGACGCCCCTGGGACACACGGACGAGACGTCCGTGCCACGAAAGACAGGTTATTTGAGATGAAGATCGACCCCAGATTTTTAACCGAGTCCGGCCCGGAGATATTTACCGGCAACGAGTTGCTGATAAAGGGCGCTTTGGAGGCCGACGGCGGCGTGCACGTGCTGGGCGGCTATCCGGGCAGCCCGATCGCCGGATTTTTCGACACGATCTCGGCGATAAAGGACCTGCTGCTGGCGAAGGGAATTCGCGCGGTCATCAACAACAACGAGGCCCTGGCCGCGGCGATGCTCAACGGCACGCAGGCCCTTCCGCTGCGGGCCATAATCGCGATGAAGTCCGTCGGCGTTCACGTTGCGGCCGATGCGCTGGCTCTGGGCAACCTGGCCGGGGCGCACAAACAGGGCGGCGGCATCATCATCTACGGCGACGACCCCTGGTCCGATTCCACTCAGGTCGCGGCCGACAGCAGGTTCATTTCAAAGCACCTGTTCATACCGACTATCGAGCCGTCCAATCCGCAGGAGATCAAGGACTTCGTCGGCCTGGGCTTCAAGCTTTCCAGCACGGCCGAGCTGCTGATCGGCTACGTGCTGACGACCAACCTTGCCGACGGCGGCGGAACGGTGATTTGCAGGCCTAATCAATATCCTGCGTTAAACGCCAACGAGCCTCAGAACCTGCCGACCGCTTCGATCAATCTGAACACGCGTGTGCTGCTGCCGCCCAAGACGTGGTGGCAGGAGGCGAATCTTGCGGAGCGGTTCGGGCGTCTGCTGGCGACGGCCAGAGCCGTCGGGATAAACCGCCTCGAAAATCGCCCGTCAAAGCCCGCGCCGATCGGTTTTGCGGCGACCGGCCTGGCATATGAGTACCTGATCCAGGCGCTTTACGAAATGGGCGTGCTGGGCGAGCACCCGATCCTCAAGCTGGGCCTGACGTACCCGGTCGATCCGCAGGCGGTTCGCGAACTGGCCGGGGCGTGCGGGCGGATCATCGTCGTCGAGGAGCGGCGCAGTTTCGTCGAGGAACAGATCAGCGACATCGTGCTCAAGGACCGCCAGAACGGCCTGCCGGCGGGCCAGGTCGAGGTCTGGGGCAAACAACTGCCCGGCGGCCTGCCGGGAATCCCGGAGATTCGCGGGCTGCATCCTTCGATGCTGACAAGCCTGCTGGGGCCGGTCCTGAAATCTGCCGGCAAAACTGTCGCCGGCCAGGCTGAAAAATCAGTCAGCGCCGCATCCATCGACCGCGAGCTGAAAATTATCGCCGACGCGGCCGCGGCCGAACCCGTCCCGCTTCCGCCGCGATTGCCGACGTTCTGTCCCGGTTGCCCGCACCGCGATTCGTCCAGCCTCTGCCTTGATATCAAAAAGGCCTTCATGGACGCCGACTACATGCGGCTGACGCACAACTGCGGCCCCGTAGATCTGCTGTTCCACGGCGACACCGGCTGTTACACCATGCTCATGTTTCCGCCGACTGAATCGCTCATGCACGACTATTCCGGCATGGGGCTGGGCGGCGGGACAGGGACCGGAACCGACCCGTTCGTAACAAACAGGGAAGTCGTCTTCATGGGCGACTCGACCTTCTTCCACTCCGGCCAGATCGCCGTCTCGCAGGCGATAAAATTCAGGCAGGACATAACATTCATAATCCTGGACAATCGCACAACCGCGATGACCGGGCATCAGCCGACGCCCGGAGTCGATTACGACCTGTTGGGCAATCCCACGCCCTCGCAGGACATCGAGGACGTGGTTCGCGGCATCGCCGGGGCCTCCGGCGCTGCGCTCATCCGCACGAATCCGGAGCAGCGGCAGCAGTATCGCGAACTTCTGGAGAGGACGTTTCTGACTGACGGGGTGAAGATCGTGATCGCCGACAAGGAATGCGGCATCACGCGGATGCGCCGCAAACGCAGACAGGAACGGGCCGTTTCCCGCCGGCTGGGCTATCTGCCGGAATGGGACCATATGAACATCAACCAGGAGATATGCCGGTTCTGCCTGGCCTGCGTCGAGACGACGGTTTGTCCCGGCCTCAAGCACGTGCAGACCGACTACGGCCTGAAGATGGACACCGATATCTCGTGGTGCGTCAACGACGGCGCCTGCCAGCGGATCGGCGCATGCGACGCATTCGAGGAAGTGCTGGTCAAACGCGGCAATCCCACCAAATCGAGAGTGCCCGAACTGGACCTCGAAAACATCCCCGAGCCGGCGAGGAAAAAGCCCGCCGCCGACGTCTGGCGATGCTGCCTTGCCGGCGTGGGCGGGATGGGCATAGGTCTGGCCACAAGCATCATAGTCCGGGCCGGGCACAAGGAAGGCTACACTGTCCTGTTCCTGGACAAGAAGGGGCTGGCCATCCGCAACGGCGGCGTCGTAAGCCAGCTTGTCTACAAATTCACCGACAAGCCCGTCAGCGCGGTCATACCGTTCGGCAAGGCCGACCTGCTGATCGGCATGGACGTGCTGGAGGCCGCACGCACGCTCGATCCGGCCGGAAGGAACCGCATAGCCTCGCCCGACCGGACCGCCGCCGTCATCAACACCGACAAGATCGCCACCACGCTGGGACTGCTCGGCAAGAGCGACTTCGACACCGACGAGCTTCAGGAAATCATCCGCCGCCAGACCCGCCAGGATGAATTCCTGGCCCGCAACATCTCCCGCATCTGCGAAAAATACCTGGGCAGCAAGCTGTTCGCAAACGTTATGATGCTGGGCTTCGCGTTCCAGAAGGGGCTGATACCCGTCTCGATGCACTCGATGGCCTGGGCGATAAAGGACTCGATCCGCACCGACTTCCATAACAACCTGTTCGCGTTCAACATGGGCAGGAAGCTGGTCGAGCAGCCCGACCTGTTCCAGGGCCCGCCCGCGAAGGCAAACTGGCAGGACTCGCTGGAAGACAAGTGCCGCTGGACAGTCCGCCGCTACGGCCGGGCCGGGCAGAAAATGGCCGATGATCTGCGGGCGCTGCTGGCCGGATTTATTCAGAACGTCGCCAACCTTGATGAGCAGATCAAACGAGCCGTGATCGTCCGGGCCTACGACTGCATGAGATGGGGCGGAATCGAATATGCCAGGCGATACGTCGAGGCCGTCGCGGGCGTTTACGCCAAAGACTCCGCCGCCCGAAACTACGCGGCCGCAAGGGCCGTCGTCTTCAATCTCGCCTCGGCCATGCTCATCAAGGACGGCTGCTTCAAGGCCGAACTGGCGACCAGCCCCGAAAAACTCGCCCGCGACCGCGAAAAATACAACGTCAATCCCGCCAACGGCGACAGCATAAAATACCGCTACCTGTGGAATTTTTCTGCCGGGTCCGACCGGAGCGGCGGCCACTACACCGTGGCCCTGCCGGGCTGGGCGCTGGGCATGTTGAAACGCATGCGATGGCTGCGGGCGCTGACCCCGTGGCGATATCGGGCGGAAAAGTCGTACCTGGCCTCCTACGAAAAATTGCTCACCTCGTTCGCTCCAAAGAATGCCGAAGAATATCGCAACCTGCTGGCGGAGCTTTCCAGCCCAAGATGCATGAACTGCACGAACCCGGCCTGCCGGGAGTCGGGCTGTCCGCTGGGCAGCCTCGTGCCGCAGTGGGCGCAGCTTGCCTATCAGCAGCGATGGGCTGAGGCGTGCGATGTCCTGCATCGTTGGAACAACTTCCCGGAATTCACTTCGCTGATCTGCCCGGCCTTCTGCCAGGACGCCTGCAAGCAGGCCCTCGGCGGCTATCCGGTCAACGTCCGGCTGCTGGAAAAACAGGTCGTCGACAGGGGCTTTGCCGAAGGCTTTGTCAGGCCGCAAAAACCGGCGAAAGCCACCGGCAGAAAGGCGGCGATCGTGGGTTCCGGCCCGGCGGGACTCGCTTGCGCTCAGGAACTCGCCCGCGCCGGACACAAGGTCGTGGTCTTCGAGAAGGACAACCAGCCCGGCGGCCTGCTGCGGTACGGCATCCCCGGCCACCGCCTGCCGAAGGACCTGATCGACCGGCGAATCCGACAGCTTCAGGATGAAGGCGTCGAGTTCAGGTTCGGCCAGGCGGTCGGCAGGGGCGTCTCGGCGGCGGACCTCAAACGCGATTTCGACGCCATCTGCCTCGCCGGCGGCGCGACCGCCCCTAAAGATCTCAAAGTTTCCGGACGGGAGAAAAAGGGCGTCATGCAGGCCATAGACTTCCTGCGAGACTGGAACCTCGCACAGATAAAATCGGCCGGCCAGACCGGCGAGCAGGCCGTCCGCGGCAAGATCGTCGCCGTGATCGGCGGCGGGCTGACAGGCGAGGATTGCGTCCAGGCCGCGCTCATGCAGGGCGCCGCCGAGGTCCATCAGTTCGAGATACTGCCCAAGCCCAAACAGAACCTCCGCGACGATGGCGAGGAACATTCCGAGCAGGTCATCCGCCGCTGGTGCGTCTCGACCAAGGCCTTTGAAGGCAATTCGCAGGTCTCGCAGATTAGGGCCGCGCTGGTTGAGTGGTCGTCCACGCCGGCGGGAAAAGTCATGGCCGAACTGCCGCACAGCGAGTTTGCCACGAAGATCGACATGGCAATATTGGCCACAGGCTTCGACCGCTCTGCCGACCCGGACATCGCGGCGCAACTGGGCCTCAAGATCGGCCAGGCCGGCGGGATCGACGCGCCCGACCAGGCCGCCGGCGACGGCGTCTTTATCGCGGGCGACCTTTTCAACGGCCCGACCTACGTCGCCACCGCTATCGACTCCGGCCGGAAGGCCGCCGCTAAAATCGACAAATACCTGGCCTTGCTAAAACGATAGCAAAAGTGATGGAATACATTAAACCTTAAGCTTTTGAAAAAGCATGAAAAATGAATCTGTATATGTGATCAGGAAAACGACCGTTCACAAGGATAAGGCGTTGGCGAAACATGATTAAAGATTATCAAGTTCAAACTCGAGGAGACAAAATTCTCCTCGGGTTGGCCATTGATTACGCGTTACTTGATGTAGTTACAGATAGATTGCTATTGGCCAATTGCAAAAAACTAATCGAAACTCCTCACAATGGTTTAGTTTTTACACAATTGGGAACTTTCGGTCATCATCCGGTTATGCTTAACATTCATGCGAATGATGAGATAGCATTGTTTGTAGATGGTCCAGAATTTAATGAAGGTAGGACACAGTCGGTTGCCATATGGGTGGACGCAACCAGTTTACTTAAAATTATCAACGAGCTAATCAACAATAGTTAGCTGTGCGTCGAACGTACTCTATCAGCCCGTTGAAAAAGTAGCATGGGCATCTTGCCCATGAGTATCACGGCCATCTTGGCCGTGGATTTTGCTGTTTTCTGGGCATTTCAGGGGCGAGACGCACCTGATACTCATGGACGAGACGTCCATGCTACTGTAAAGAGACTTTTTCAACGGGCTGCTATCTGGATACTGCACTTTTCGCTAAGTTTCCATTGCGAGCCCTGCCATGCAAGCCTATATGTAATTTTTATGCTGTCGACTTACAGTTGCATCCTGCTCTTTTCTGGTTTTGAAACGCACTTGTGTAAACTGCAAGGGATCTATGCCCCGTAAGGGGCATTGGATTGTAGCCACAGGTGAAGCGGCGCAGCGACGAAGCCGCTCGACGCGCAACCCGTGGAAGCGGATTCAGCTTTTCCCGCCGCGAAGCGGCGGAGGAAGCTTTGAATATTCGGCAGATTTCCTCCGCCCCGCCGGGGCGGAATGGGAAACAACCATTTTCCACGAGTTCCGCTTCGCCCGCCTGACGGTGGCCTGCGCTCCACTCGTGGCTACAGCCCTTCGCACCTTTGGTGCTGTTTCGCCTGTACTTCGGATATGGCGATGTTATGACTCCCGGCAAAAATCGGGCAAAGATAACAGCCTGACGGCGGGGGGCGTTATGAATAAGTTGCCGGCGGACTCTTTTTAAAACCGAATGTAAATCCGGAGACGCTTTTTTAAATATGTCACACCGTTGTCATAATCCAGTGGATGCGATAAGATGCGTTCTTAAGGAAAAGTTGTCTTTAATCAAAAATGATAGACCTTCACACACATACGCTGTTGTCGGACGGCCAATTGGTTCCCGCCGAGCAGATTCGCCGGGCCCAGGTCCGCGGGTATCGCATTCTGGGCCTGGCCGACCACGCCGATCTGGCGACAATCCCGATGATCGTGCCGGTGCTCGTCGAGGCGGCACGGTGCGAAAACGAACTAGGCAAAATGACGGTGCTGGGCGGGATCGAGCTTACCCACGTCCGGCCGGAGCATATCGCCCGCGCGACAGCCCTGGCGCGGAAACTGGGCGCAATGTTCGTCATCGCCCATGGTCAGACCATCGCCGAGCCGGTCGAACCGGGCACGAACCGCGCCGCGATCGAGGCTGGCGTTGATATCCTTGCCCATCCGGGCCTGATAACCGAAAAAGACGCGGCCCTTGCGGCGAAAAAAGGCGTCCTTCTGGAGATATCCGGCAAGGCCGGCCACTGCCTGTGTAACGGCCACGTCGCCGCGACGGCCAAACGAACCGGGGCCACGTTGATCTTCGGCTCCGACGCCCATGAGCCGGCCCAGATGCCCTCTCGCGAATATGCCGAACAAATCTGCCTCGGCGCCGGCATGGATAAAAAAGCCGTCGAACGAATGTTCAGGCAGGCCGAACTCTTCGCGAAAAAAAAGCTCAAACCGTAGCCATCTGTTGAAAATGTAGCATGGGCATTTTGCCCATGAGTATCACGGCCGTCCCGGCCGTGTTTTTTCACCCCTACCAGCCCGTTGAAAAAGTGGCACGGGCATCTTGCCCGTGTGTTCCACGACCGTCTCGGTCGTGGTATTTGTTGTTTTTTCAGGCCTTCCAGGGGCGAGACGCCCCTGGGACACACGGACGAGACGTCCGTGCCACGAAAGATGAGGCTTTTTCAACGGGCTGCT
>JACRIL010000090.1 GCA_016235825.1 Planctomycetota bacterium | reverse complement strand
TGTTCAACATCGGCCGCAACTGCTGAATCTGTTTGACATCCATGCCGTAGCTCCTTTGCTGTCAAGGCGTCCTGTAAGGAACCATCGGATGGCTGGATGAATTTTCTTGAGCTAAAGTCTCGTTGTAGTGTTAATATTAGCGGGAGTAGACCCTGATTATTCCAAATTAAAATCTGACAAGAATACCTTCGGCTATTTCAACGTGCTGCGGATGGACGGAACATTCGATTATCTCAAGTTGCGGAGTGTGCCCAAGCAGACAAAACCGTATCCGACGCTGGCGGAGGCGGTGAAGAAGCAGGCCGTCTTTGAGCACAGGAACATCAGGGGGACGCTGGTCGGCTTCCGCTGCCCGGATTCGATAGGCGGACTGAACGTGCCGGGGTGGCATTTTCATTTCATCAGCGAGGATCGCAAGGTCGGCGGTCACGTGCTGGACATCGCCGGCCACGACATGGCCGCGGCGATTATCCCGGCCCAGGAATACCAACTGATCCTGCCGGACACGGACGGCTTCCGCCGCGCCGCGACCCAGCCGGTCGAGGCCGGCAGATAGTTTCGGGTGAAGCGCAGACCGCCGTCAGGCGGACGAAGCGGAACTCGGGGATGAACCGTCATTGATAATGTTTTCAAATTCCAGTTCCCGCCACGGCGGACTCCCCGGAATTCTGAAATACCCCGGCGGATTATTTATGGAAGGCCTTCATCCGTCGCGCACAAAAAAATGTCATCCGGAAACCCCATAAACAGGGCGATACCGATTTTCAATCGCCCTTCGGACTAACTGGATGGCTTTGCCAGACGGAGCTTATCAGGCGGAGCATCTGAACAATACCCGACCATGTTATTTGAGAGGAAAACAACATAAAATCATAAATATCCCATTTCAACTTTCGATTCCTGCTTTTCCCGCACCAGTTCCCCCGCTGCTGACAATGGATATCGCCGTCAAAAGGGGTTAAAATGGCGGATTCAGATGAAATACAAGCTCATGGCGATAGACGTCGACGGGACGCTAATCGGTCCCGACGGCAAGGTAACGCCTGCGACGGCCGAGGCGGTCCAGGCCGCGGCGCGGGCGGGCCTGCGCGTCTGCGTGGCGACGGGCAGGAGCTACGTCGAGACCATGCCGGTCTGGCGCCAGCTCGAACTGCCCGCCCCCCACGAGCCGATGGTGCTCATCAGCGGCGCACTGGTAAGCGATCCGGACTCCGGCAGGACGCTCTACCAGAAGGCGATTCCGCGTCAGCTTGCCTGCGAATACGCCGACGCCCTCAACGAGGCGGGCCACTCAGCCGCGGCGATCGTCGATTCCTGGCGGCACGGCGTGGAATATTACCTGGCCGAGTCGCGGGACGCCCAGCAAGTCCGGAAGCGCTGGTTCGCCCAGATGTCTGTGAAGGTCAACTACGTCCGCCGGCTCGCCGACGCCGCCGACATGCCCGACCCCCTGCGGATCAACGTCGTCGTCGATGCCGATGAAGGCAAGGCCCTGGCCGCGAAATTGATCGCCCGGTTCGGACAGGGCCTCGAAATCCACGAGATACTCGCGCCGAACTACAACGTCCGGATCGTCGAGGCTTTCGCCGCCGGGGCGACCAAGTGGACCGGCGTGCAGTACGTAGCCCATGCATACCGGATCGGGGCCGGAACGGTGGTGGCTGTCGGCGACGACGTCAACGACCTATCGATGATCCGCTCGGCCGGCCTGGGCGTGGCAATGCCGCACGCCCCGCATGAAGTCGCCTCAGCAGCCAAAGTGGTCGCCGAGGGAGGGCTGGCGGAATTTATTGCCCGGCTTCTGGCCGGCAGGTACGATTCGCGGGTCGGCAAAACGGAAAATCCATGCCATATGAGCAAATGAACGAGCAGCAGGTGGCCGCATACCTGCATATGGACCTGCGCGAGGTGCAGAAGCTGGCCTCGCGCGGCAGGCTCCCCTGCCGCAAGGTCGGCGGCAGGATGCAGTTCTCCAAGGGCGACATCGACCACTGGGTCGAGTTGAGGATGCACGAACTGGACCATTGGGAACTGGCCAGGATAGAGCGCGGCGTCAGCAGGCACCACGGGTTCGACGAGACGGCCCTGCTGGCGTGGTCGCTGATACCGCACAACGGCCTGGCCGTTCCGCTGGCGGCCAAAACCCGCGATGCGGCGATCAGGGCCTTGGCCGACCTGGCCGAGGCGGCTGAACTGGTATACAACCGCGACAATCTGGTCATTGAGATCCGCAATCGCGAGGACACGTGCTCCACGGCGATGATACCGGGAGTGGCCCTGCCGCACCCCCGCCACCCCCTGCCGTACGACATCGCGGCCAGCTTTGTAGTCGTCGGGCTCACGACCAGCGGAATCCCGTTCGGGGCGGCAGACGGCTCGCTGACGCGGCTGTTCTTCCTGATCTGCTGCAAGGACGACCGGACGCATCTTCACGTGTTGGCCAGGCTGGCGCAGATTCTTCAGCAGAAGGACGCCATTGACGAAATGATGTCAACAACCGACGCTGAGGCGCTGGGCGACCTGATTCTGAAATACGAACAGGCGGCGCTGACCAAGTCGGGCGGGGGAGGCTGACGGTGGCGGCGGAAGAACGCAAGGGTTTGCCCCGGCAGGCCAGGACGTTTTTTGACGAGGACTTTCTGGCCAGGCTACAGCGGCTGCATCTGGTGGCAAAACAGCTTGCGGCCCGTTCGCAGGCCGGCGTGAGACGCTCGCACGCACTGGGCGACGGGCTGGAATTCGCCGACCACCGCGACTACAGCTTCGGCGACGACCTGCGATTCATCGACTGGCCTTACTACGCCCGGATGGAAAAACTGCTGCTGAGGCTGTTCCACGAGCACAGCGAGTCGGACGTGGCGGTGCTGCTGGACTGCTCCGGTTCGATGGCGCCGGGCGGGGCGACGGAAAAATTTGATTATGCAAGGCGGCTGGCGGCGGCCCTGGCGTACGTGGCGATGGGCAGCCTGGAACGGGTGATCCTCCAGCCGTTCGCCGATTCGCCGGCCCAGGCGTTCCGATCCTCGCGCAATCGCGCAGACGTGCTGCAGGTGATCGCCTGCCTTTCCGAAATGGCCGCCGGCGGCGGGACAAGCATGAGATCGGCCGTGGATCGGTTCATGGGCGCCCACCGGAACGTGGGGATAGCGTTCATCATCAGCGACCTGATGGACTGCGGCGACGAACTGTCCGACAGCCTGGCGGCGCTGAAATCCGTCGGCTGCGACGCGGCGGTGCTGCACGTTTACGGCCCGGCCGAGGCCCGGCCGGACATTCGCGGCCCCATGCTGCTGGTGCAGGCCGAGACGCGGGAAAAGCTGACCGTGCTGGCCGATGAGGCGATGGTACGCAATTACTGCCTGCGGTGGGATGCGTTCCAGGACGCCTGCCGGCGGGCCTGCACCGGACGAGGCTGCACATACATCGCCGTTCCGACGGATATGCCATTCGAGCGGCTGATCCTGTACACGCTCCGGCAGGCCGGAGTGATAGCGGGTTAATGAAAAAACTGCCCGACATCCTGATTGTGCTTTTGCTGGCCTGCCTGCCGATGGCGATGCTATATCCGCTTTGGCTCAATCCGACCTCGGCCGGCGAGGACGACGTTTTATATTATTACCCGGTCCGCAAGACGACGGGGCAGGAGCTTGCGGCCGGGCGTCTGCCGATCTTTACTGATCGCGAGGCCTGCGGATCGGCCGTCTTTGCCGATCCGCAAACCTCGATCATGTACCCGACAACATGGTTTTTTGCCGCGATGGAACCCAAGCTGGCGTACAGCCTGTCGATTTTCGCGGCGTTCGGTCTGGCGGGCGTCGGGGCGTATCTGTATCTGCGGCGGATCGGCCTGCTGCGGCCGGCGGCGGCGTTCGGGGCGACAGCCTTCATGTTCTGCGGTTTCATGGTCGGCCACCGCGTTCACCTGACGATCCTCAACATTGCCCCCCTGCTGGGCTGGGGGCTGTGGGCGATCGAGGTCATGCGGGCCTGCCCGAAAAAAGGAATCCTGGCGATGACGCCCGTCGTGGCGCTCGCGTTGGTCGGCGGGCATCCGCAATTCATTCACGTCGGGCTGGTCTGGGCGGCATATTTTCTTTTTCGCGCCAGGCCGCTGCTGCGAAGCGCGCTGGCTTTGACGGTCTGCGTCGTCATCGGCGGGCTTATCGCGATGCCGCAGTTGATGGCCACCGCGCAGGCGCTCGACCAGGCAACACGCAACACGCTGGGCTACGGGCCGGTCGGCGAAAACAGCTACCTGCCCAGTTCGCTGGCTCTGATGTTCTACCCGTTCATCTACGGCTGCCGGACGCAGAATTTTTTCCCGCAGGGCTGGTGGGGCGCGTGGCACCTGTGCGAGATGCTAGGCTATGTCGGCCTGGCGACGCTGGTCTTCGCCGCCGCTGCCGTGTGGCAACTCCGCGGCAGGCGCAAGCGAGAGCAAAAGGCTGAATGCCCGGATACGCCTCGCGAATCAGGCCAGACAAATCCGCTGGTCCGCGTCTGGTTCTGGATCGGCATCGGCATATTCATTTTCATGCTGGGCTATTACCTGCCGACATATCGCCTGATCCATCTGATCCCGGTGATCGGGGTCGTCAGGTGCCCGGCCAGGATGATAATCGGCCTGGACATTGCGCTGGCAACTCTGGCGGCGATAGCGATAGATGTGGTGATCCGCCGCGGTGCGGCCGGATTGTCGCAGGACAGGCCTGGCGAATTAGGATCGTCGATTCGCAGGCTGGCATGCAGGTATCTGCCGGCGATCATGGCGGCGATTCTGATTATAATGGCCATCGTTGGCCTGACGCTGCGGCTGTTCGGCATCGGCGGATTCGCCCAGCCGTTCGTCGGCGGGACCGATGACATGCTGCGTGCGGTAACGCCGGCCAATCCTGCGGTCTGGACGGCCGTGGGCGTTCTTGTCGCGACGATGCTGGTCGTGCGATGGTGGCTGGCTAAACCCGCCCGCCGGGCATGGTGGCTGGTTCTTCTTGTCGCCGCCGACCTGTGGCTGCCCGCGAGGTTCGTGGATGTGCCCGAAGGCATAATCGCCCAGCCCGATCCGGAAAATTCGCCTGCCGCCGCCTTCCTCCGCGAGTACGCCCCGCCGGACGCCGAAAAATATCGCATACTCGGCCTGGGCAATCCATATGGCGGCAGACAGAACGAACTGCTGATGTCGCGGACCTGCGAGGGTCTGGGATTCGCCACACTGTCAAACTACGGTTCGATACATTCCGCCGCGCACGCCCACCTGTTCGGCTTCAACCGTTACGGCACCACGGGCGACTGGGCCGGCCTTGTCAGGCGGAATTATCTGCTGAGCATGTACGGCGTGCGGTTCCTGGTCTGCGAGGACGACAGCGAATATTCCGAGGTGATCGAATCCGTACAGATGCCGGATGCGAAGGACTCGCAAAAGGCTGACGGCCCAAATCTCGTCTCGATGGCCAAACCGTGGGAACTGACCGACGCCGGGATCGACGGCGAGACGCTCCGATTCACGCCGCCGGCCTTCTGGATAATTCTGCCGGGCCAGCGGGCCGAGCAATATCTGGCGCTGAAGCCGCGTACAATTTATCGGCTGTCGATGGATGTCCGCAGCCCCGGCAAGGGCGCGGCCAATTTCGTCCAAGCCGACATCTTCCAGCGGCTGGCTTATGGACAATACATACAGTCGTCAGAGATGTCGATCAGGATCGAAGACGAGCGAATCACGCCGCAATGGCGACATCACCAGGTACAATTTATCACGCCTGGAAAACTTCCGACAAAATTTACCGAACGCACCAGCCTGCGGATATTCACGTTCAGCGAGCGCCCGATCGAGGTCAGAAATATCACCCTGTTCGAAAGCCAATGGGACCAGCCGGTTGTTCTCTCTGCCGTACCGTCGCCGACGGACGCATCAAGGCCGTCAGCGGATCCTTCGACACAATCCGCGCCGGCATCGCGGGCCGGCCCGCAATCACAGACCTCTTGGCAATCGCAGCCTGCCAGGCCGGTCTATTGGAAATTGGCGGTACTGCCGTCTCAAAGGCCCGGACAAAAGCCTGTCGCCATTTATGAAAATATCCTGTTCGATCCGTCTTTCGCGGCCCGGCCTGTCGCCGCGGCTTCGGAAGAAACTATCGAGCGTTGGAAGTGGCGGCCGGATGAGACGATCCTGGCCGACCCTCTGCCCGACCTGTCGATCCGCGCCGGGGCCGGCGCAGGCAGGCGAATTCGCATGCTCACGCTGCCCGCCATCGGCATATATGTCTGCCTTGCGGCGGCGATATGGATCGCGGGCCGGAATCACAGGCAAAAACGCGAAGGACCGCCGGAAGGCTGGTAGCTTCCCGCCCGGCCGGCAACAAGGTATAAGCGAGGTATTGGTTGTATCTGGGCCTGCCAAACCGATAATATAAGAGCCTATCCGGACAACTATGATGAGCCATTGTAGTTATTCGGATAGGCTCTAACAGCATACGGCGGCATAATCATGCGTCCGACAAATACAATCGTGCTGATGATTCTTCTGACGGCCTCCGGGATCACGACCCTGGTCGGGTCGGGATTTTCCTCGCGCCTGCGCGGCCTGGCGAGCCTGCCGCTGGCGCCGCTGGGCGACGGCGGAATGTACCTTTCGGCAAGCGTCCGCGAGAGGATGAAGGAATTGGCGAGCGAACAGGTTTCCCAGGAACAGGCCCGCGAGCTGAAAAACACCTGCGAGGAACTGCGCGACACGGTTATTTCGCTGGAGGCCGGCAACGAGGAACTTCGCAGGCGCCTTGAGGAACTTCAGGCTCTGCGGCCGGGCGGTTCGGAAAAACCGGCTTCGCGATCCTTTGCCCCGCTGGAATACGACTACGAACTGATACCCGCCCACGTGATAATGGCCGATTCGCTGCCGTACAGCCACGGCCGGCTCGTCAATCCAAAGAGATCGGGCGCCATTGCCCCCGGCATGCCGGTAGCGGCCCGCCGGCTGATAACCGACCGTTTGAAGAATATCCCGTCGGGCCTGCCCGTCATCAACACAATGCAACTGGTCGGCAGGATCATAGAGTCGGGGCCGTTTACCGCTCGCATGCAACTGGTTACCGACAGGGATTTCCGCAGCGTCCCAGCGCGGATCATCCGCATCATCGATCCGCACAACCCCAGGCAGGTGATCATCAACTCGGCCATCCAGACGCTGACCGAAGACATCAACAGGCCGATATCCGTGATTGTCGACGGCGACGGAGCGGACGGCATGACGATTTCCGACGTCCCGCACGATCACCAGGTTCGACCCGGCGACAGGCTTGCGACTTCAGGCAAAGACCTGGCGCTGCCGGCGGCAATTCCGATCGGAACCGTTACTGACGTCAAGGGAGACCCCAAAAATCCGTCCTGCGTAATAATAAAGGTCAGGCCCCTGATGGATCTTTCGGCAATCCGCGACGTTTACATCGTCTGGACGCCGGGATCGAACCCTGTGGCAGAAAAGTCCGGGGGCGACAAATGATCCGCTGGCCGGCGTTTCTTCTGGCGGCTTACCTGCTGGTCGTGTTTCAGGGCACGATAGGCCGGCTGCTGGTGTTTAACGTGCCGCAAGTCGGGCCGATCGGGCCTGACGTGGTCGCGATGCTGGCGGTTTTCGTCGCCATGTTCGCCCGCAACACGACCGACGTGATGCTGGCCGCATGGGTGCTCGGACTCGGACTGGACCTGACCAATTCCGGCGGGTCGGGCGCCACCGTCGTCGGGCCGATGCCGATAGCCTACGTGCTGACCGCCGGAGTGCTGCACAGGGTTCGCGAGGCCTTCTTTCGCGAACTGTGGCTGGCCCAGGCGATCCTGGCGTTTCTGTTCTGCCTCGCGTCCCACATCGTCTGGCTGGCCCTTCAGACATTGTTCAGAAGTTTGCCGGACTGGTCCGCGTTCGGATGGATAACATTGGAGATCGCGATATCGGCGGTATATACGGCGATTCTGATGCCGTTCGTGTTCGCCGTGTTGAGAAAGTGCCGCAGTTGGCTGTTGAGCGCGTCGGCCGGGGCGTCGATGACGTTTTGAGCGCACGGCCGCGACGCCATGAAAAGGCAGGATGTCTGCGGATAAAATTGCATGTACAGGACGCGAATAAAAATTTTCATGGGCATCGTCGCATTGGTCATCCTGACGATAATCGTCAGGGTCGGCTATCTTCAGTTCGTCAAGGGCGACGAATACCGCATCGAGGCGCAAAATTCGCTCCAGCGGGTCGAGTTCCTGCCCACGGCCAGGGGAAAAATAATCGACCGCGAAGGCAACATACTGGCCAGGGACGAATCCTGCCACGATCTGTGTCTTGACTACCGGCTGCTCACCTCCGACGAACGCTGGCTGAAAAAGCAGCGGGCGGAGATCGCGCGGACGGCGGGGGTCGATAAGGACGAGGCCGGCAAGCTGCTTCAGCAGCGGATAGACAACACATGGTCCGTCGCCGCGCAGGTGGCAAAGGCTTACGGCGCCGATTTGCAAAGAAAAATCTGGCAGATAAAGGATCGCGTGGAACAGATGCGCCTGGAGGTCGGCGCGGACGTGCGTGAGCAGAGCATGGCGCATCCCGTCATTTCCGGCCTGGAAGAGCCGGCCGTGATAGAGATCAAGTCGAAAATCGCGGATGGACGCGGCCGGCCGCTCACGATCGGACTGGAGCTTGCCCCGTCGAAAAAACGTTATTACCCATATAACGCCCTGGCGTGCCACATCATCGGCGTTCTGGGGCCGGTTGCCAGGGCCGACCAGCTCAGGGACAATCTCCAGCCCGATCAGGCCGACTGGCTTACCCGCATGACGGTCAATTACTTGGACAACGACCAAAGAGGCATAAGCGGCGTTGAAGGCGAATGCGAAAAAACGCTCAGGGGCGTGCGAGGCTATCGGACTTTCAAAAATCAGAATGTCCAGGAGACGGAAGAGAAAGCGGTCGACGGCCGCGATGTCAGGCTTACAATCGACATGAAACTCCAGGATTTCACGACCGCTCTCCTGCGTTCGACCCATAAGAACGGCGCCGCGGTCGTTATTGACGTCAGGACCGGCCAGATACTCGCGATGGTTTCCGTGCCCATCTACGATCTGAACCGCTACAGGGAAGATTATCGCATCCTGGCCGATGATTTTGCCGACTCCCCGCTCCGCAGCCGGGCGGTCCAGGCGCTGTATCCGCCTGGCTCGTCCATGAAGGCGGCAACCGCCCTGGCCGCCCTGGCCGACGGCGCGATCAGGCCGGACACCGTTTTCACGTGCGACAAATATCTTCTCCCCGGCAAGGATTACTTCCGCTGCCTGGGCCATCATGGCGAGCTGGACCTGGTGGGCGGAATCCGCAAGAGCTGCAACATCTATTTTTACAGGACCGGCGAGGCGGAAGGCGCCGACAGGCTCTGCCAGTGGTTCAGGAAATTCGGTTTCGGCTCGCGCCCGGGAACGGGCCTGCCCGAGGAAGTCGCCGGGCTGGTGCCGACCGAACATTGGCTGCGGCAGACGCGGCACGGCCGGCTCTCCGCCGGCGACGCACGCAACATGGCAATCGGCCAGGGATTGATCACCGTTTCGCCTTTGCAGGTCGCCAACGCCATGGCGACCATCGCAAGGGGCAGCTTTCTCTCGCCGGCTATTGTGCTCGACGGCGGGCCGGAGCAAAACGCCTACGAGTTGCCGCTGCCCGCGGAATACTGGTCGGCCGTCAGGCGGGGAATGTACGAGGTGGTGAACGTAAAAGGCGGCACGGCTTATGAGGCGATTCACAGTGCCGCGATTCTGCTGGGCGTCGAAATGTGCGGCAAGACCGGCACGGCTCAGACCCCGGACCTCTGGCGCGACCTGAACAATAACAATAGAAAAGACGCCGATGAAATCATACGCACCGGCAGCACGGCATGGTTTGCCGGATTCGCGCCGTACAAAAACCCGCAGGTGGCCTTCGCGGTCGTGCTGGAATACGTCGATTACGAGTCGGAGGGCGGCGGCGGCAAAAACGCCGGACCTCTGGCCGCACGAATAGTCCAGGCCTGCCTGACGCGAGGCCATATCTCCCGGGATGCCAGATGACGGACTCTCCGATCAGCATGTATCTTCGCTACACGAGCTGGCCTATCATACTGGCCCTGCTGGGGCTGATCGGTTTCGGCGTGGTTGCCATCGGCGTGGCCGAGCAGGCCGACGGCATAAGCGGATATTCCTCCCGCCAGCTCGTCTTTTCGCTCGTGGGCATAGCGGCGTTCCTGGCCTGCACAATCGTGCCGTACCAGGTCTTCGGCAGATATGCATACCTGATCTACGCCTGCACCATTCTGGTGCTCGTGCTGGTTTTTTTTCTCCCGGCAGTCCGCGGCTCGCACAGATGGATCGACCTGGCATTTTTTCAGGTCCAGCCGTCGGAACTGGCCAAGCTCACGTTCATAATTCTGCTGGCCTGGCATCTCCGCTACGGCGACCAGTATCGCTATCTGCTGGGGCTGATTCTCCCCTTTTTCATGACGCTGGTCCCGATGATCCTGATACTCAAGGAGCCGGACCTGGGCACCAGCCTGCTGTTTCTGCCGACGCTTTACTTCATGCTGTTCATGGCCGGGGCGAAGATCAGGCACCTGCTCGGAATCGTCCTAGCCGGAACGATTCTGCTCTTTGTGCCGGTAACCCAGACGCTGAAGCTCTCGATGTCCGCCGAGGAGATCGCCGACCGGTGCCGCCTGGCATATACCGCTTACGACAATTCCGGCGGCCTGGCCTGCGGCATTTTAATGGAGAGCCGGACAAGGCCCGCAGGGCTTGAGGCCGAAAACATTTACCAGTTGCGGGAGTCTGCCGGCGGGCGGATTGTAGCGTTCGTGATTCCCGCCGGCCCCGGTGTTGAGATGGAACCGTTCCTGAAGAAAAACGTCAGTGTTTTCGGCAGCGAGATCGCGGTCGAGCCGGCGGCGGTGCGGGTCATCGAGGCCGACAGATTTATGATCCGGCCTGGAAAAATCCTGACGGCCGCGCCGCTGGCCATCATGGAATATCATCAGATCGTCAGGATCGTCGGCTGGCTGAACCAGGACGACCCGGCCATCATAAGAAGCAAGGGCTACCAGTTGCATCAGTCCAAGCTCGTGATGGGATCGGGCAAATTGTCGGGCGGCGACACGGATGAATCCGGCGCCTATTTCCGGATGCTGCCGGACGACCACACCGATTTCATCTTCAGCGTGATCGGCGGGCGATGGGGGTTCGTCGGATGTCTGGCCGTGCTGCTGCTGTACGCAGTGATTTTCCTGTTCGGGCTGGAGATAGCGGTCATCACCTACGACCCGTTCGGCCGGCTGCTGGCCGTCGGCGTGCTCGGCCTGCTTCTGTCGCAGATGCTCATCAATATCG
>JACRIL010000091.1 GCA_016235825.1 Planctomycetota bacterium | reverse complement strand
TGGGCCTTCTTATCGACATCCTCGTCGGTGAATTTGGCGACGGTTGGCAAGGGGGGATAATTCTGTTCTCGGGGAGTATTACCCTGCTGGCTCCGCGGATCCCGTGGCGGATTGGCCGGAGGCCGGCCTGGAGCTTGGGCATAGCTCATCAGCGTATTGAAGGTGAGCGCCGACAAGGCCGCAAGAACAGCGAAAATACATCCGTTCCATCGCATGCCAGGCTCCTTCAGGTATGGAGAAGATCCGCGATTTCCGAATTGATCCTTTCAGCATACCGGAAAATCCGGATATTTGTCAAATTTACGCACTTCCCACGACACGCCCGGTCAGCCTGAATCATCGACTCGCGGGCCGGGTAATATCCCAGCCCGCGAGATCGAATCATCCCTCATTGGCCGTTCACTCGACCTCCCACGCGAAGGCCTGCATCGAGCATGGGGGCAGCGACAGCTTGCCGCCGCTTTCAAGCTGCACCTGCGATTCAGCAATGCTTACCTGCGGTTTTTCATTTTCAAACTCGTTGCTCGCGGCGGGATTGTCGGCCGTCATGGTCCAGCACTTCATCGCACCTTTGGGCTTGCCCTGGAACTTCAACTCCACAGGCAGGCTTTCTTTCAGGTCCAGATTCACCAGGATCAGGCCGCGTTTCTTGCCGTCGCTGAAGGCGTAGCTCCAGATGCAACTGCCGCTGAAATTGTCCAGTGTCTTATCCGACCTCCAGTCTTCGGTTTTGCCGGCGCCCTGGAAGATCGGGTTCGCCCCGGTGTGAACGGTTTCGACCAGATTTCCGCCCATGACTTTGTTGGCCAGGGCGCAGCCCAGGAACGTCGGCCTGTAACGCTCCTTCCCCTTTCGCATATTCACGAGCGACCCCCACAAACGGACTTGTCCCTCTGTCCTGCTTCTCAGGTCCTGATATTTGTACTGATACTGCACCAGCGAGTAAAGATTCTGAATCCGGATGCCTTGCAGCTTCAGCATGAGAAGCATGGTGTTGGCCACATTCACGCCGCCGGCCAGCGACGTAACAATGGTGTTGCGGGGCCCTTCCGGCCCATCGCCCATGGTCGTATGAAAGTTGAACTCGTAGATCGACAATTCCTTGCCGGCAGCCTTCGCCGCCTTATATGTGCTGGTTAAAGAACTCCCTTCGGTAAGCGATCTTTGCAATGCATGGCTGAACGTCCAGCGGAAGAGCTTCTCGTCGCTGTTCAGCGTTTCCGCGTCAGCCTTGGCAAACGTGCCCACCATATATGGCGCGATCGCTACCCGGTCGGCATTTGGCACATCTTTGCAGACCGACACGGTCCGATCGGGCAACCCCGCCATGCTGCCGGCGTGGAAAAGGACATTGGGTTTGTAATAAGGAGACTTCTTGCCGGTTTCAATCAGGTCCATCCAATAATCCGGTCCGTTGAATCCGCCGCACATAAATCCCGGAGCGTCGTTCCAGGCCTCGTTGCCGAATTCCACATGTATCTGCTTGAACGTTTCCGTCCAGGGCTTGGGATGGCCCAACTCGGCCCTGATCTTGCCGAATTTGCTGTCGGCCGGGCCGCCAAGATATTCCATGAGCGCCTTTGCCTCATCCAGATGCAGGGTTCCCGGCACGCAGTACCAGGGCTCGATTTCCAGGTATTCGCACAACTGATAGAAATCGTGCAAACCAACCGGGTTCTTGACGAGCCTGACGTAAGGCCCGACTTCCGCGGATTTCATATTAGTGAAGGAATAGGCTTTTATCGGAGGCATCAGCGTGTTTTCGAGCGAGTTGCCGCCCATCTGAACAAACCTCAATACGCTGGGATTGTATAATTTAATGGCCGCGATGGCGTCGTCGCGGAGTACTGTCGGGTTTTTGTCTTCGTCCTTCCACGCCTCGACATCGTCCAGCAGGACCTGGCCTCCGTCAGACTGCAAAAGAATAGCCCCCGGCTGGCCCATGGTTTCTCCCGGGTTTTTGGGGACGTCTTTGGGCTCGGGAAAGCCCTCCACTTTGAGCGTCAGTTGATGTTTCTTCCACTGATTCGTCAACTCCACGGTTTGGCTGGCTAAAGGCTTGTCCGGGGCGCTGAAAGAAGCAAAGCTGACCGTAAATTTGGGGGCGCCTTCCTTGGTCTTTGCCCAAAACTCGACTCGCCACGCGCCATTGTTGTCAATAAATCGTTGCACAGGCGTCGGATACCCGACCCAGGCCGGACCGTTGTCCGGCTTGAGGCACAAGGCCGCACATCCGAAGCTGCCCGGAGGCGTGTCGCCGATGACGATCTGGTTGCCTGTCGTTGTGCCGAAGTTTTTCGCCAATGGACGGAATTGGCCATCGCGAATCTTCTCAAGATTCTCCACCAACAATCCGTATCTCATGTTTCTGTCTTTGCCTTCTGTGATCTCCTTGTCCAATTCAAAATACGTCAGTTGCTTTCCTTGCATCTCTTTAGTTGTAATCGCCTTGAGCTTCCCGCTGGTCTGCTTGTTGGGGCCTGAAAGGACCGTGTATGTTCCTTCGAGTAAAATTTTATCCCACGCCGGCGACGTGTTGTACCAGCTCGTAACGCCCTTTGCGTCACAAGTGGGGCCCCAATGGCACTGGCGATAAAGTGTGCCCTCGAAGTTGTCCTGCACCCGTTTTTTCACCAGCACCGCGCCGTTCCAGACATTATCATCGCCAATATTGACGCCGAGCCGGCGGGTGTCCTTGACCAGGACCTTGTCCGTGATTTCCACGACTGTAACCTTGTCGGTCGAAGATGGCGCCGGGGTCGATGGGCTTGCAGGCGCGACCGTTTCGGTCTTGGGCGGAGCGGCCACGACTTTAGGCGGAACGGCCGGCTTGGATGGAACAGCCGCCGGCGGTTTTACGGTTCCGTTTCCAGGTCCGGCGGCCACCGCCACATATGTGCTCGCCGCGGTTCCGCCGACCAGAAGGACCGCCGCCGTCACCAATGCCGCCACCTTTACCTTCGCGATCAACAACATGTTCAAAGCTCCTTTCGAAAGTGCCAAAATCTTGGCCGACGCCGCGCCCGCGGCCGCCGCCTTGGTGGTCAGGATTGCCGACACCATATTCGTAATCGAGCCGACGAACGCCGCCGGAACAGCTGCGGAAGCCTGGGTTGTCATCACAGCCGCCAGGCCGGCCGCGGAAACAACCGCGCCGGTCTTTACGAGACGATCCCGGAGTATTTGCCTGCCGCGTGTCAGAAGCGACGCGACAGTGCCGACTTTTTTGCCCAGCACGTTCGCCACTTCCTCCTGGCTGCGGCCTTCCAGATGATGCAGGATGATGGGCAGGCGGTACTTTTCGGGCAGCCGGGAAAGGCCCTCGTGAAGCAGGTCCGGGGGAACGTTTTCATTTTTTATTTGCGATGCTCTCCATTTCATGGCGGTCGCCTCCTGTTCGTGGCGCGTTCGCGTCGTGATCGCCCTTTTCTCGTGAGAAGCCACATACCATGCCACCTGATGCAGCCAGCCGGCCAATGCAGGATGATGCTTGAGCGACGCGGCTTTGCGGAAAAACGCCAGAAAAACCGCCTGGGCCGCGTCTTCGGCGTCAGGGACGTTTCCCAGCACCGACCGGCAGACGCCCAGAACCAAAGCCCCGTGGCGGCGCACTATCTCGGCAAAGGCCTCATGCCGCCGCTGCCCGATGAAATCGCAAAGCAGTTCGCCGTCGCTTGCTGTCGTCAAATTCACGTTCGCCATGTCTCTCCTCTATGTAATTGCCCGTCGTGAGCAAAGAAATGCATGAAATTCAGATAATTTTCGCCCGGGCGGAATGGCTCGCCCGCCAGAGCCATTCTCGCATGGCATTGCACGATGGCGCCTATTTTAACCGACAACCTCAAAAATGCGGGATTCTTTGTGTCAAAAAGGTCTTTCTTCAAGCGCCGCTTTTTGTAATTGAACAACGGATGCAGGCATCGTTTTTTTATGCTCGGGTCCGAAAAGGGCGTGTGTTCGTATTGAAAATAAGAAAAAAAGCTTGAGGTTCGGGCGGGGAAGATTATCATAAGTCCTCTCGCTTTTTGGGGTTTGGCCGCGATGTATGCCCTGCTGCGAGGCTGTTGACAGTTTGGCCGGGTGGTCCGGCCGTCCGACCCGCCGGGAAAAATGGCGGGACGCGCCGCTTCGTCCGCAGGGGACGGGGATTTTCGTCGCGTTTCCAAGGCAACCGGTATTGACAGGAAAAAGGCTGCAAATGGTAGATTACAATCTCATCAATTCTCTGGGGGTGTCCGAAGACGATCTCAAGAAGCAACTGGCCGAGGCTCTGGGGGACGGCTTCAACCAGGAAACAATCGGCGAGGTCATCAAGACCAAGACCGGCCATCAGGTCGGGGCCATTCTCATCGGGCGGATTGTGGACGTGGTCGGCAACGACGTTGTGGTCGAGGTCGGCCTCAAGAGCGAAGGCACCGTGCCGCTCAACGAGTTCGATGATCCGGCGGCGGTGATCTCCGGCCAGGAAATCGAAGTCTGCCTGGAGGGCGTCGAGTCCGAAAGCGGGCTGGTCGAGCTTTCCAAGCGCAAGGCCGACCGCATCCGCGGATGGGAACGCATTCTCAAGAACAACAAGGAAGGCGATATCGTCAGCGGCATGGTAACCCGCAAGATCAAGGGCGGGCTGCTGGTGGACATCGGCGTGCCGGCGTTCCTGCCGGCCAGCCAGGTGGATATCCGCAGGCCCGGCGACATCGGCGAGTTCATCGGCCAGTCCGTCGAGGCGAAGATTCTCAAGATCGACAACGAGCGGCGGAACATCGTGGTTTCTCGCCGCAAGCTCATCGAGGAAAAGCGCTCCGAGGCCAAGGCCAAGGTCCTGGTGGAAATCCAGGAAGGCCAGATGCGAAAGGGCGTCGTCAAGAACATCGCCGACTTCGGGGCGTTCGTTGACCTGGGCGGCATCGACGGCCTGCTGCACATAACCGACATGAGCTGGGGCAGGATCGGCCATCCGTCGGAACTGCTCAAGATCGACCAGGACGTCGAATGCGTGGTCCTGACCGTAGATCGGGCCAAGGAAAAGATCGCCCTGGGCCTCAAGCAGAAGACCGCCAGCCCCTGGGAGCAGGTTGAGCAGAAGTTCCCGATCGGCTCGAAAATCAAGGGCACGGTCGTCAACATCATGACCTACGGCGCCTTCGTCAAGCTCGACGAGGGGCTTGAGGGCCTGGTCCACATCTCGGAGATGAGCTGGACCCGCCGCATCAACCATCCGTCAGAGATAGTCAAGCCCGCCGACGTGGTCGAGGTGGTCGTCCTGGAGATAGACAAGGACAAGCAGGAGATTTCGCTGGGCATGAAGCAGGCCGAGGTAAATCCCTGGACAGTCGTCAAGGAAAAGTATCCGCCGGGCACGGTCATCACCGGCACGGTCCGCAACATGACGAACTTCGGGGCGTTCGTGGAGATCGAGGAAGGCATCGACGGGCTGCTGCACGTCTCGGACCTTTCCTGGACCCGCAAGATCGGCCATCCCTCGGAACTCCTCAAGAAGGGCCAGCAGCTCCAGTGCGTCGTCCTGAGCGTGGACGAGGAGAAGATGCGCGTGGCCCTGGGCCTCAAGCAACTTGTCGAGGATCCTTGGCTGCAGCAGATTCCCGAGCATTACATGCCCGGCCAGATCGTCCAGGGCAAGGTTACCAAGATCACCAACTTCGGCGTGTTCGTCGAGCTGGAGGACGAACTGGAAGGCCTGCTGCACGTCTCGGAACTCTCAGACCAGAAGGTCGAGAACCCCAAGGACGTGGTCAAGGTCGCCGACGTGCTGGAGGTCAAGATTCTCCGCGTGGACACCGAGGACCGCAAGATCGGCCTGAGCCTCAAGCGGGCACAATGGGCGGCCGAGGAAGGGGCTGGCGCCGGCGAGCAGCCGGTAAAACGCCGCGGCGGGCTGGAAGGCAACGACGGCCTGCTGGGAGAATTGGGCGATAATATCATCCAGACAATCCGCAGCCGCGACGAGACCGAAAAGACCAAACCGAAGGACGGCGAACAGGACCAGCAGGAGCCGAAAGCCGACGGCCAGTAAGCCCCCCTTTTTGCGATATCGCAATTGCTGATGGAAATTTGGCACACAAAAGCGGCAGATTATCCTGTCGCTTTTTTTATGCTATGATTTAGAGCCTATCCGGACGCTTCATTACGCCAGAGCAGGATAACATGTTCCCGGCAACGTCGCTATAGTATCAAAAAAGTTGACTTATATGAAACTCGATGCTATTTTATGGATAGTCTCCGCGCCGTAGCGTAAGAGATCATTCGGTCAATCCCGGATAAACGACTCTTTTCAAAGGGGCGCAAGTGAAAGCAATCGCGAGCCTGATCGTTTCGTCTCTGGCAATCGTCGCTGTTCTCCACGAATTGACTCCGGCAGGAGGCCAGACCTCGCCGGCCACAAACACAAAATCATCCGCGCTGCCCGTTTCTCCGGCGGGCCTGTCGCCGGCGGCCAAGACGGTTCACGGGCTGCTGTCGTCGCGGCAGGTCCGGCCGGGCGTGTGTCTGCACATTGAGTGCGGCCAAGGGAAACTGACGGCCGAGCTGGCCCTGGGCGGCCAGTACGTGGTTCAAGGCCTGACGGCCGACGCGGCCTCGCTCGACGCGGCCCGAAAGAACATCCAGGCCGCAGGAGTTTACGGGCAGGTCTCCGCCGCGTTATGGAGCCAACCGGCATCTCTTCCTTACGCCGACAACCTTGCCAATCTCATAGTCATCGAGGACTGGGCTGCCGCCGGCAAGCGGGGCCTGACCATGGCTGAGGTCGTCCGCGTGCTGGCGCCTTACGGCACAGTCATGCTGGGCGGACAGGCGTCCGCCGACGACCGCAAACAGGGCGGCCTGTCCGAAATGAAGCCCCCGCCGGCCGGCTGGACGCTGCTGCAAAAACCCTATCCGCCGGAAATGGATAATTGGGGCCAGGTTCGCTACGACGCATCCCGTTCGGCCATCTCCAAAGACCAGTTGGTCGGCCCGCCGACGGGCGTCCGCTGGATTAACGGCGACCGGTGGATTTCCGAAAACGACAGTTGGGGCATGCTCGGCATCTACAGTTCCGGCGGGCGGGTCTTCTATCTGATGGCCGACGAGTCCAAAAAAACCAGGATACTCGCCCGCGACGCCTTCAACGGCCAGATGCTCTGGCAGCGGGTTTCCTTGCACCCGTCCCCGCTGTTTATCGCCGACCAGGATCGCGTATACACTCTGCTGGAGGCCCGCAAGCCGCTCGTGGCCCTGGACGCCGCCACCGGCGAACAGGTGCTGGAATACGGTTTTTCGGCCTCGGCTATAATTCTGACCGACGGCATGTTAATCACCGGCCCCGGCAAGTTGGCCGCCTACGACGCCCGGACAGGCAAGCAGGTCTGGCAGAGTGAGGCCGCCGGCTATGCCGGCATGGTGGCGGCTGAAGGATGCGTATTTCTGAAAGGCTACGGCAAGCCCGAAAACGCCCAGTTGATATGTCTGGACGCCAAGACCGGCAAGATCAAATGGCAGGTTCCCAATGAAGGTTTCAGCGAACTTGCATGCGCCCGCGGCGGACTTCTTCTGACCGAGGCGACCATCAGGGCGCGTCCCGCGGCAGGTGAAGGAGGGCACTCTCCCGAGGCCGTCAATCGCGCGTATTCCATCGCCGACGGAAAACCCCTGTGGACTTTCAAGTACAAGGTTCACTGGCATCAGGGTCGGCCTGACGTTTTCCTCATGGGCGATCAGATCTGGCTTCAGGATGACGGCCCGCCTCAAAGCTGGGTGGCCCTGGACGCTAAGACCGGCCAAGAGAAACAGCGGCTGCCGGTAGCCCAACGAGCCTTTCTGCGATGCTACTCCGACCTTGCCACCGAGCGATACATCCTGGAAGACGTCGGCATCGCGTGCCTTGACGTCCGGCAGGGCAAGTTCGCGAGTTTCTACGGCGGGCGAGGCACGTGCGGCGGCGGATATCGCCCGGCCAACGGGCTGATCTACAAGTCTTCCGACATCTGCGTCTGCTTCGCTCAGGTGCGGGGACAGGTCGCATACAGCGCCCAGCCCGCCGCCGATCTTGCCGCTCTTCGCACGGCGGCAGGGCCGGCGCTTCAGAAAGGGCCGGCGTTCGGACAGGCATCGGCGGCGAAATCCCAGGCCGACCCCTGGCCGGCCTACAGGCACGATGGGACTCGCGGCGGGGCGACGGAAACAAAACTCGGCCCCAAACTCGACCCGCTCTGGCAAGCGAAGATCGGAAAGCTCTCGACGCAGGCGGTCATCCCGGCTTCGCTGGTTCTGGCCGCGGCGCCGGATGAACACCGTGTAGCGGCGCTCCAGCCGGACACGGGCAAGGAGGCGTGGTCCTTCACGGCCGGAGGCAGGATCGATTCGCCTCCGACGTGCACCGGCCAGCTCGTCCTGTTCGGTTCGGCCGACGGGTACGTCTACTGCCTCAAGCAGGCCGACGGGCAACTTGTCTGGCGGATGCGGGCCGCGGCGGCGGAAAGGATGATCCCCGTCCGTGGACAGTTGGAATCGGTCTGGCCGATCGCCGGAAGCGTGCTGGCCAACGACGGAGTGGCGTACTTTGCCGCCGGGCGGCACAGCGAGACCGACGGCGGAATCGAGGTCTTCGCCGTCAAGGCCGATACGGGCCAGCCGGTCTGGCAGCAGCTTGTGCGGCGGGAAAAAATGCTCCAGCAGCAGTTCGTCAGCGACGTCAAAAACACGATGGGCGGCATCCTGAGCATGGATGGAAAATCTCTGTACATGGACCGCTGCATACTCGACATGGCGACCGGCAAGCCGCTGGACAAGGCGACCGGAACGTTCCTGTACGGCGGGGCGTGCGGATTCACCGAGGACGTCGCCCGGCCGCCTTACGGGTTCAAACACCCCTGGCGGCTCTGGGGTTTGGAGAAATCGGGGATTTTTGGCAAGAAGATTCCGGAAATGACCGGCAGTGGAGTGTGCTTTCGCGGCAGCACGATGGTCCGGCTGCACAGCGAGCGGAACGAAGTCGCTGCATTTTCCGACCCTGTCGGACGGCCGCAGCAACTGTGGTCCGTCAAATTGCCGGAAAAGTGCCGCGGAAAGGCTATTCTGATGGCGGCGGATCACGTGGCTGTCGCAATTGCCCGCGAACCGGAACCGGACGGCAAGGGATTGATTATTGTTCTTTCGCTGGCTGATGGCGCGGAGAAAGGCCGGCTGGAACTGGACGCCGCTCCGGCCTTCGACGGCCTGTCCACCGGCAACGGCCGGCTGTTCGTCGCCACGCGGGACGGCAGGCTTATCTGCCTCCAGGCAGGACAATAAACCCGACAAAAACCGATAATCGATGACGACAAGGATACGCGAACCATGAGAATTCAAATTATCGTAACAGCGATCACGGTTCTGGTTGCATGCTTTTCTCAGCCGGCCCAGGCGCAGAGAGGCAAACCCGTCAAGTCGTTCACAGATGGGGATGTCAGCAAGGCTATCGAAAAGGGCGTCAGTTATCTGTGGTCTACACAACTTGACGACGGAAGCTGGGGCGACGTAGGCGTGCCGAAAAATGAACGCGGCGCCAGCGAAGACCTGTATTACATAACCGGTCTGACGGCCCTTGCCTGCTACGCCCTGCTGGACAGCGGCACAGATGCGCAGGACCCGCGGATGCAAAAGGCGCTGGACTGGATGGCAAAGAATCAGGAAAAGTTTCTCGAGTTGAAGGATGCCCAGGTGGAGACTACGGACTGGCGGACGTATTCCGTAGGCCTGCGGTGCAACGTCTGGCTGTCGGCCAACAAGACCACGAAAAACAAGTACCAGAAGAACCTGGAAAAGGATGTCAACTGGCAGATCATCACGCTCAAATCCGAGGTCGGCGAGTGGCACGACGCCCCGATCGTCTACATCGGCGGGTCTGTCAAGCCGGACTTTTCGGATGAGGATGTCGCCAAGCTCAGGACGTACGTCCGGCAGGGCGGGACGCTCTTCGTGATGACACAGTGCGGCGGCGGCGCCTTCAGCCTCGGGATGAAGGATCTGTACAAAAAACTTTTCCCGAAATACGAGCTTCAGGTCATCGGCCCCGACCACGAGTTCTACAAGTTGCACGGCCTGACAGGCGGCAAGGCGAGGTTCTCGATGATCCACAACGGCATCCGCCCGCTCGTGCTGCACACCGACGACGACCTGTCGCTGCATTGGCAGCAGTACACCGTGGCGACGGGCAAACATGCCTTCGACGCCGCCTCGACCGTGCTGCTGTACGTTACCGACAAGCAGATAAAGAACCGCGGCGCAAACTCATGGCCGCCCGAACCGGCTGGACCATTCGACAAGACCGTAAAGGTCGTCAAACTCAAGTACGCCGGAAATTGCGACGCCGAGCCGCTGGCACTGGAGCGGTTCGGCAGATTGATGGGCGCGTCATTCAAGGTCAAGGTTGATTATCCGCCCGAGCCGGTCGAGATCGCGGCTCTCAAGGATTCCGGGGCGAAACTGGCGATATTGACGGGCACGACCGCTTTTAAACTGAAAGATGACGAGAAGGCCGCACTCAGGGATTATGCCGGACAGGGCGGGCTTATCCTCTTCGACGCCGGCGGCGGGGCCAGGGGCTTCGGCAATTCGGCCAGGGAACTGATCGGCGAACTTTGGGGCGCAGACAACCTGCTGCCGCTGCCTCTTTCCAGCCCGGTCTATCAGATGAAGGACATGACCATCGAGAAGGTCAAATACCGCCGGGTGACGAGGGCCAGGCTCGTCGGGGTGAAAGAACCTTGTCTGATGGCGATTCTGGCCGGCGACAGGCCCAAGGTCATCTTCAGTCAGGAGGATGTCGTCTCCGGGCTGGTGGGTTTCCCGTCGTACGCCTGCGACGGATACGATCCCGAAAGCGCCTTCAACGTCATGCGAAACATCGTGCTGTACGCCGCGACGCTGACGCCGATTCAACCCAGCCCGGCAAGCCAGTCGCAGCCGGCAAAACAATAATGTTGGCTGACGGTTTATGCCCGCGGGGAGAGACAAAATCTTGAAAACCTGCTGGCGAACCGATATAAGAATCCGGCCATGAAAAACAGCGGGCCGAATATTGTCTGGTTCATCACTGACGACACAGATTTCAGCATGTTGCACTTCACGGGCGGAAACGTGCTGACCCCCAATATGGATCGCGTGGCGGCCGAGGGCGTGGTGTGCACCCGATTCCACGCCCAGACCCCGGTATGCACTCCATCCCGATTCAACTACCTGACCGGCCTGTACGCCGGAAACGCCCCGAATATCGGGCGGCAGTTCCCGGAAGATGAGCCGTACGCGATCACGTGGAACACGGTGATAGAGCCGCCCACCCCGACGTTCGGGTCGGTGTTCAGGGCGGCCGGATACACGACCGGGTTTGTGGGCAAATGTCACACCGGCCCTTCGCGGACATCGTTCAACGCATTCAGGTACAACGAAAATGACAATCCGTCCGACCAGGCCGTCCGCGAAAAACTCCGGAAAGACTATGACGGCATGAGGGACTATCTGCGGTCCACGGGGTTCGATTATGCCGAGGCCGTCGCGTGGGGCAACACGGACAACCGCCCGCTGAAGGCACTTCAATATCACAACCTCGAATGGCACGTCGGTGCGGCCCTGGACTTTATCGACCGGAACAGGCGGCGCCCTTTTGCCCTGCATCTGGCCCTTACGACGATTCACGGCCCGTGCCATATGGAATCGATCGACTCGGACGGCCTGGCCTGCGAATACGGATTCCTGGACGCCAGGCCGGATGTGTCCGCCTGGATGCCGCCCCGCAGCACCATCTACCCGCGCCTTCAGAAAGCCGGCATCGCCCGCAATCACCGGACCGCCGGGGCGATGTGGATGGACGACGCGTTCGGCGCGGTCATGAAAAAACTCGAAGAACTCGGCCTGTACGACAACACGATCATCATCTGCTCGACCGACCACAATATCCTCGACGGCAAGGCGACCTGCTGCCAGGGCGGCGTGCACATCCCGTTCGCCATGAAATGGGCGGGCGCCATAAAGTCCGGCAGCACGTGCGAGGCGTTCGTGCAGAACGTCGATCTCCTGCCCACGCTGTGCGGGGCGCTGGACGTCCGCCCGCCGGCGGGCATCGACGGAATCGACAGGTGGAAACAGATCAGCGGCGCCGCCGGCGAGGACCGTGAGGATCTGTTCTTCGAATTCGGGTATTGCAGGGCGGTCAGGACCGGCAAGTGGAAATACATCGCCCTTCGCTACCCGCGGAAACTCCTCGATGACATGCAGGCCGGCAGGGTCGAAAAGGCCTACGACCATATCGGCAGATTCGACATGACGCTCCAGATCAAACGATATCCGCACTTCTGGGACCAGGACCAGCTCTACGATCTGGCCGGCGATCCCGGCGAGCAGAAAAACCTTGCCGGCGACCCGCAACATGCCGGCATTCTCAAGGGCATGCAGGCCCGGCTGAAAAAATATCTGGATCGTATCGGCAGGCCGTTCGACCTGGCGGATCAGCCGTTCCTGCGGACCGATGCGTTCAGGGAACTGGCGGCCCGCACCGCGGCCGACACCGCCGTTTACCAGAGCGACTGGTGGAAAAAAGGCGCATACTGAACCGCGGACTTGTTCGCAGTTCTACGCCCTGCCGAAGCGGTGGAATATGCCGGCAGCGGAGGGCAGTGTATTGCAAATGTTGGATTAAGCTCGACTTTTGCCAATTTTGAACATCTTACGCCGCCCGGCAGAGGCAGTCCGGCATAATGCCTTTGATTCCAGGCGGAAGTTTTGTCGGGTCCTTGAGATGATAAGACCTCACAAAAACAGTTTGGGTCCAGAACAGCCTTCGGACTGTCGCTATGGCATCACAGAAGGTCTGATCAGCCTTGGCGTGCCACGAAGTAACCGGCAGGCGGAGGCAGATGAAGATTGGCATCAGCCCGGAAGCGGCTGACCAGCGTGACGTGTCGGCGATGACGATGAAAGAATCTCGCCAGTTCATGCGAGGCATATCCGCCGTCGCCCAAAACGATGAATTTTCGGCCCGGAAACCAGTGAATCAGCACGGCAACCAATTGTCTGGCCAACTCAGCCGGCGGCGGAAGATGCTTAAAATTGGCAAAAGTCGAGCTAAGTAACATTACGGAACACCCGAGGCCTTGTCGCACCCATGCGCAACATTATTGTTATAACCCCAGTCATACAATTACATAATTGTATCATAATTTTCGGCATCCGGCAAGCCGGACAGGCCAAACGCCCGCAAAATGGCGGTTTCGGGCCACCTCAAGGATTGGCACACCCCTTGCATGTCCTCGCGTTATGAGCGGCATGATTGAAAGAACGGGATCGCAAAGCAAACGCGGAGTGCGGCAGGCCATGCATCCCGGGAGCGCCAGGTTGACCTTCGGAGAGTTTGACGCGATGCTCGATAGTCTCGCCCCCACTCATCGCCTCTTCGCCCCGGTGCTTATCGGCGGCGGAGGCAGATTCTCCGGCACGGACGTCGTGCGGTATGGCGAGATTCGGTCGGCGCGGCAGATCGAGTTCCGCCGGAAATCCGATTTCTCGCCGAAGGAGGTCCTTTTCCCGATTACGCAGACCCTGCTCTGTTTCAGCGATAACGAATGTATGGAGCCGGCCGGGGATGACCGCGGGATCCTTCTGTTTCTGCGGGCCTGCGACATCAACGGCATCGGACGCCTGGACGAGATACTCCTGCAAAACGGCCCGGTCGCCGACGCCTACTACGAGCGGCTGCGCCGAAAGGTCAAACTTGTCCTCATGGAATGTCCTGAGCCCTTCGAGAACTGTTTCTGCGTCTCCATGGGCGCCAACGTCGCGGACGACTACGCCATGGCCGTGCGGTTTGAGGGAGATCGCGTTCTGACGCGGGTTCGCGACGAGACTTTGGCCGCGGCGCTGCCGCCGTCGGCCCCGGCGACGGAATTCTCGCCGCTATTCGCGGAAACCGACGGCTCGCCGGTTAGGCTGCCCGACTCCGAAACGCTCCAGCAGGCGATAGAGGAAGGCCGTTTCTTTGATCACCAGATGTGGAAGGAGTATGCCAGCCGCTGCCACGCCTGCGGACGGTGCAACGCGGTCTGCCCCACGTGCTCCTGCTTCACCACGTTCGACATCGAATACGAGGAGAATCCGCGGCTCGGGGAGCGCCGCAGGGTCTGGGCATCCTGCCATGCGGATCGGTTCACGGACATGGCCGGCGGCCACAGCCTCCGCAATGACCACGGCTCACGGATGAGGTTCAAGGTGCTGCACAAGATTCACGACCACAAGATGCGGTTCGGCAGGCACATGTGCGTCGGCTGCGGGCGATGCGACGATCAATGCCCCGAATACATCTCCTTTTCCGCGTGCATCAACAAGGTCTGCGCCGCGCTCGAACAGAGTCCCGCGGCGGTGCTCGCCTGAAGACAGGGAGACTGAAGTGATAGACCGTTCCATAAACGCCTTTGTTCACGCCTCCCGGCAGAAGGCCGCCCTGCTGGAGCGCAGCCCCTTACGATACTTTCTGCTGTCGATGCTGGCAGGCGCATATATCGGGGTCGGAATCGTCCTGATCCTGTCGCTGGGTTCCCCGCTGAAGGCCGCCGGCAATCCATGGACCGCGACCGTGATGGGGGCGTCTTTCGCGATAGCCCTGACGCTGGTGCTGTTCGCCGGGGCCGAGCTGTTCACGGGAAACAACATGATCCTGACCATCGGCAGCCTGTCCGGGTGCGTCTCGTGGCGCCGGACCTGCAAGGCTTGGGCCGTGTGCTACGCGGGCAATCTGGCCGGATCGCTGGCGCTGGCCCTGCTGGTGGCGCATTCCGGCCTGATCGACGCCCCGCCGTTGAACAAATTCGTGGCGGATATCGCCATGGCCAAGACCGGCCTGCCGCCCCTTCAGCTTTTCCTCAGAGGCGTCCTGTGCAACATGCTCGTCTGCCTGGCGATATGGATGGCCAGCGCGACGGCGAGCGAGGGGACAAAGGTGGCGCTGATCTTCATGTGCCTTTTGGCGTTCATTGGCTCGGGCTTCGAGCACAGCGTGGCCAATATGACCGTGCTGGGGCTGGGGCTGCTGGGCCCCCATCTCCAGTGCGACGTATCGCTCCCGGGCTGCCTGAAAAACCTGCTTTACGTAACGGCCGGCAACATGATAGGAGGCGCCGTGTTCGTCGGCGCGTGCTACTGGTGGATTGCCAAAGGCGGCGGCCAAAAGGTTCCAGACGGAGATGAGACCATGCCGGGCAAGGCCGCAAACGAGCCGCACGAACTGCCGGCTTCCCTTGACGGCGTGCCCAAAAGGCATGTGGGCCGCCGCGTGCCCGAAGCGGTCCTGATGAGCCGGGAGAACCTGCCATGATTGCATCCGCGAATCCCTATCTTCCCGTGTCGGCGAATATCCTGCATGTGCGCCGCCAGACGCAGTTGGACTTCACCTTCCGCGTGGCTTGGGGCGGCCAAAGGCCCCGGCCAGGCCAGTTCTTCCAGGTTTCCGCCAGGGGCTTGGGCGAGGCGCCGATCTCAGCCAGCGGCTTCGGCGATGATTTCGTGGAGATGACGGTGCGGAACGTCGGGCGCGTCACCGGGGGAATCTGCCAGGCCCGCCCGGGCGAGCGGCTGCTCCTCCGCGGCCCGTACGGGCGCGGATTTCCCATAGAAAGGTTCCCCGGAAGGCGCCTCATCGTCACCGCCGGGGGTACCGGGCTGGCGCCGGTCAAGGGAGTGATCAACCACTTTTTCAGCCGGCCCGAAGAGGTGAAGGGCATGGATGTCCTTCTCGGGTTTCGCTCGCCCGACGACATTCTGTTCCGCGACGAGATCGACGCCTGGTCGGCCAGGGCCAACGTGAGACTGACCGTGGATCGCCCCGACGCCGGATGGCGAGGGCATGTCGGGCTGATCACGAGCCTGGTCGCGAGCCTGGACCTTCAGGCTCCTGAGCAGGTGGACGCGATCGTGGTTGGGCCTCCGCCGATGATGAAGTTCTCGGCCAGGGCGTTTCTTGAACGAGGCGTGAGCCGGGCGAACATCTGGGTTTCGCACGAACGCCGCATGTCCTGCGGGATCGGCAAGTGCGGGCACTGCAGGTGTCATCACACGTACGTCTGCCTCGACGGCCCAGTGTTCAACCTGTCCGAGGCGCTGTGGCTGACCGGCCTGAAGGATGGCTGACATGCCGCTCGATCTGAACGCCGGGGAGATTCGTCGTAATGCCTATCGCATCACATCCAGGCGAGACAGGACCTGCCTGCGCGTTCGCGTCCCGGGCGGGTGCCTGGCCGCGCGTCACCTGGAAGTCATCCGCGCCATCGCCGAGGATTACGGCGACGGCACCGTCCACCTGACGACGCGGCAGGGCTTTGAGATTCCCGGCATTGCCTTCGAGAAGATTCCCTCCGTCAACCGGGCTCTGGCGGCGCTGATCGAGGACGTGGAGATCGCCATCGGCGTTGAATTGGGCGCGCCCGAAAACGGCTACCCTGCCGCCGGCACGCGGAACGTGGTCGCCTGCATCGGCAATCGCGTCTGCCCATTCGCCAACCTCGACACGACTGCGCTGGCGATGAGGATCGAGCGGAGCGTGTTCCCCAATGACCATCACCTCAAGATCGCCGTAACCGGCTGCCCCAACGACTGCATCAAGGCTCACTTGCAGGATTTCGGCGTCATCGGCCAGGCGGATATCCGGTTCGACGCCCAACGATGCCTCGGCTGCGAGGCGTGCGTGAAGTACTGCTCCCGCCACGTCAACGGCTCCATCAGCATGAGGAACGGCCGTCCGGTCCGCGACGAGCGGCACTGCCTCGGCTGCGGCGGCTGCGTCCTGAAGTGTCCTACGGGGGCCAGGACCCGCGATCCGGTAAAATATTTCCGTCTGATCATCCTGGGGCGGACGGGCAAGAGGAATCCCCGCCTTGGGGCGACGTTTTTGGAGTGGGCGCCGGAGGATGCCGTCGTGCAGATTATCCTGAACACCTACAAGTTCATCGAGCGGCACATTGATCGCGCCTTGCCCAAGGAGCATCTGGGCTATATAGTGGACCGGACGGGCTACCAGACGTTTCGGGAAACCGTTCTCGACGGCGTGCAGCTCGGGGACAAAACGCGAGTCGCCGAAACGCTCCACTTTGCGGGTTATACGTACTCGTAGGAGACACGGTTGACGGGGCATCATGCGGACAAGACAGCCGGCCTCCGGCGGGTAAGGCGGGCAGATGCGCGGCCGCCGTTCAGCGCCATATCGCACGCGAGCGATGCTGCGGCGCCAACTGCGAGATATCTTTCTCGCGGCGGGCCGGCTGGCCGGGTTCTGGGCCGGACGCGCCGCCGACTTTTCCATGTCAGAGCGTATTCAATAAGTAACTATCTCAAAACACTCTTGATCTGTGGCACAGCCGCCCTCGGCTGTGCGGTTTCTTGAAATTTTACACTGCATTCACGCCCGAGGGCGGGCGTGCCACATCATCAGGTGGCGTTGTAGTATTAGCAAAGTCCGAATCTTGATAATTTTCGGGGGGTAACGTACATTGTCGGGCATGTCAGCCGAGGAACATGCCGGTAGCGATGGAATCACGCAATCTCCCAGGAACAGTCCCCAAGGCAGCGCCCCGCCCAAGGGCGACACCAGACAGGCCCCGACTCTGGATCAGATATCGCTGGAGGAATTGAAGGTCGTCTGGAAAGACAAGCTCCAGGGCGGCCAGACGATCTACGATACTCTCAAAGGCGCCCGCCAGAAGACGTACATGCCGCCAGGTTTCTGCGGACAGCCAGTTCGGCTTCATCTTCCGGATCGAGGAAGATCAGGAAGACAAGGAACCCGCGAAGTGAATCGGCGCTCCGGCGTCCATCCCGTCGGAGCAAAATCCGTCGAGGATGACATGCTCGCAAACAGATTCGGGCATCTTTTTTTACCTCTCGGCTCGAAATCCGAACATGCCCGCCAACAGAACAGTTGGAGACCAAAGCGATGAGCTTGAATGTCCCGCATTGGTTTTTCTTTTTGTGCTTCTATGGCCCCGGCCTGATTCCGCCGCTGATATTATGTGTTGTTCTTTGCGTTATAAACTTCAGGAAAAATTATCGCCCTCCACTTGAGACGCCTGCATTATTGTCAGTCGGCTTGATTCTATCACTTGTAGCGATCTATTTTTGGGGAATAGTGTTCAGGTCCTCATGTGTATTTTATGTGGGCGGATGGGGAACGGAGTTGGCCTTTACGATATTATTGATCCGCATGGCGTTGAAAGCATACAGAGGCGCGCCGAGGAAAAAGTGATCTCTGAATATTATCCATACAGGCTGATGGCATGTTTGGTGAAGCCGAAAAATGACAGGAATTGGCGCCATGGCCGCATCTGTTAGCGGCCGTATACTTTTTTGAAACCTCAAAGATCTGCCAACGCGGCCAGGATGGCCGCGACACACGCGGGCGATACGCCCACGCCACAAACTGACCGATGGCATCAGGCCATGCTGCTCTTCCAAAGGATTGCCAGGAGGGACATCAAGCCCCTTGTAACCGCCGGCGGCAGTTGACATAATCGGCGAAGGCAGAGCATATGCGCAAGGACAAGACATTCATCTTAATAATATTCGGCGCGGCGATACTGGGCGTGGTGTACGTGCAGTTTCTGGCCGGGCCTGGCGGGACGGTAAAAACGCCGCCCGCGAGGCCGGCGGCTGGGACGCAGCCGTTCACGCCCTGCGACTACCGCGGCATCTCGCTCCAGTTTCATGGATGGGACCCGCAGAACACCTACGCGAAGCTTATAACCGAGATCTCGCAGAGCGGGGCCAACATGGTGTGCCTCGTGGCCACCGCGTACATGGAGAACGCCGGCTCGTCGAGCATATTCATCGAGGCCCGCAAGATCCCGCCTTTTGAGCAGATGAAGAAGCTCATCGCCCACGCGCACAGCCTGGGGCTCAAGGTCGCCCTCATGCCGATCGTTTTGATGGAAAATCCGCGCGAGGGCGAATGGCGCGGCAAGATAAACCCCTCCAACTGGGATAAGTGGTGGCAGGATTACAATTACTACATGATGCACTATGCCTGGCTGGCGCAGGAAACCGGCGTGGACCTTTTCATCCTCGGCTCGGAACTTATCTCCACCGAAACCCAGACCGACCGCTGGCGAAGCCTCATCAAGCAGGCCCGCGAGGCCTACAGGGGCAAGCTCACCTACTCGTCCAACTGGGACCATTATACGGTCGTCAAATTCTGGGACGACCTGGACATGGTCGGCATGACCACATACTACGACCTGACCGGCGGCAAGGAGCCGACCGTCGAACTGATGATGAACTCGTGGCTGCCGCACAAACAGAAAATACTCGATTGGCAGAAGACGGCCGGCAAGCCGATACTCTTTACGGAGGTCGGCTGGCCCAACCAGGTAACGTGCGCACAGTATCCGTGGAACTACTACGCCGCGCCCGACAAGCCCCAGCCGAAATACCAGGCCGACTGCTTCGAGGCTTTTTTCCGGACCTTCGTCGGCGAGCCGGGGATCGCCGGGTTCCTCGTCTGGGAATGGCGCAGCTCGGTCGATCAGGCCGTCTCGCCCGACAAGGACACGTCATACTGTCCCTACGGCAAGCCGGCGATGGATGTAATCTCGTCGTATTACCGGATGCTCGGCGGGACAGCCAGCGGACCGGCCTCGCAAACCGGCTCCGGGCCTTCATCCCGGCCGGACTCGCAATCCGCCTCCCGGCCGGCGACCCAACCCGCCGGACATCCCTGATGTGCAAATGGACAAACCACAACAACACCCGGACTCGCGGCAGTGGGGGCAGCCGGCATCGGGCGGACAGCTCCATATGATCTGGCCGCGGCGGCTGCTCGACTCGCCGCCCAAACCTTGCATCCCCGAAGACTATCTGCTGCGGACATTCAGGCCGGCCGACATCGAGCAGTGGGCTGCACTCATGACAAGGGTCGGCTTCAAGGATTGGAACGCGCAATTCGCCTCGGAAATGGCCACGAAGGTCCTGCCGGATGGAATATTCTTCGTGGAGCATAGGCTGTCGGGCAAGATAGCGGCAACTGCGCTGGCCTTGCCCAAGCCCACTCAACTGCATCCCGACGGCGGCGAACTCGGCTGGGTCGCCTGCGACCCTCAGCACGCCGGCAAGGGTTTGGGCATGGCGGCCAGCGCCGCAGCGATCGGAAGATTCATCGCCGCAGGTTTCCGGGAAATCTACCTGATGACCGACGACTGGCGCCTTCCGGCCATCAAGACGTACCTCAAGATGGGCTTTGAACCCCTGTTCTACGCCCCGGACATGAAGGCACGCTGGCAGGACATTTTTACCAAACTCGGCCGAAAGACCTGATCGTTTCCAAATCGGTTGGCGGCGCCAGGCGCAGCTTGTAAGCAGTCGTCTGCATCTGACTTGTAATATCCTTCAATCGCGTCCATGCATTTTTGTAGAGGCGGTCTCCCATTTGTCAACGATTTTGTGTTTGGAGTGCAATATAGGGTCTTTCGATAGATGAATCTGAGAAATCGAATCATGGATATGCTCTATGAACAGTTTCCGTTCCAGCATCTTCTTCATTTGGGAAGGCATTAATTGTGTCTGATAAGCCCGCACCGAACCACGGGGCGGCAGCGGGGATTCCGGATGATTCTGTGATGGGAGCGGCCCGCCGCGGTCGAAGCGGCTATTCGGCGCAGAAGGGACCTGGTGATTCAGGCGATGCTGGCTCACCCGCTCGTGGGCGATCTGGACGCGGTCGAGCCATTGGCAGATGAGATGCTGCGTGCGCATGACCCGCACTTCACCTGACGACAAGATATTTTTAGTGCAATATAAGAATTTACAATGACAGCAGACGAAATTGGGTTAAATTACGGGCGATGTTTCGGCACGCCAGGTTTAGGAAACCGAAATGACAACCATGAACATCCTTTGGATCACGTTCGATTCTACGAAGACCACGGCGCTGCCGATGTTCGGGAATCCATACTGCCGCGCGCCCAATCTTGACCGGCTCGCGGGAGAGGGCGTTTCGTTCTCGCGGGCGTTCTGCCAGATGCCCAAGTGCGTGCCGAGCCGCCAGTCGATGCTGACCGGCCGCTACCCGCACACGGACGGGCTGCGTGCGATGGGCAGCAAGGCCGGCGTTGGGGGCGTCAACGCACACATGCTGCTCACTGCCGAAAACCGCAATATCCTGCCGCTGCTGAAGGACCGCGGATATGCGCTTTGCCACAAGGGCGTGCAGCACCTTGTCTCGTGGGACTGCTACGAGCGATGGTTCGACTCGCGGATGGATTGGGACGGCCGGTTCAAGCAATGCAAGGCCCCGCCGCAGACCAACGCCGACCCGCTGCTGGCGCGGGCGCTGTATGCCGGACCGGTCCCGGCTGAATATCCGCTGGAATGTGATCACGACTTTGAAGCTTCGCGGCAGATGATCGAGTTTCTGGAGGGTTGGCGCGGCGGGCGGCCGTTCCTGGCCTATCTGGACCTTCGCGCCCCGCACCCGCTCTATCGCGACTGGCCTGTGATGGGCGACTACTACCGCGACCTGTACGTCCCCAGACCACCCGCATGTCCATTGGACCAGGCGCCCTGGACGGAGGCCCAGCAGCGCCGAATATACGATCTGGAAGGAATGACCGACGGCCAGTGGCAGACTATCGTGAAGGCCTATTACAGCGCGATCACGTATAACGACATGCTGCTGGGTCGCGTGCTCGACTCGCTGGCGTCGGCCGGGCTGGATCGCGACACGATGGTGATTTTCTCGGCCGATCACGGCGACTTTGCCGGCGAGCACGGCTGCGTCGAAAAACACGATACGATTTTATACGACTGCCACGTCCGCCTGCCCCTGATCATGAGGTTTCCGGCCTCGTCGGGTCTTCCGGCCGGCATCCTGCGGGACGGGCTGGCGGAATATATCGACATCGCGGCGACCATACTAGACGCGGCGGGGATTTCCCGGCCGGGCTGGATGGCCGGCAGAAGCCTGCTGCCGTATTGCCGCGACGCGGCCTTGCCGGCCCGCGACGCCGTGTTCGCGCAGGGCGGCGTGGAGCGCGAGGCCCTGATCGCACCCGATGGCAAAGGCCCCAACATCGACGTGCCGGCCGGGCGGCAGCCAACCATCAAGGAACTTGTGGCCCTGTCGCACAGCGACTTCATGCTAAAGGCCAAGATGGTCCGCACGGAAAATCACAAACTGATCTATCGTCTCAACGGGCATCACGAGTTGTACGACCTGCGGGCCGATCCGCACGAACTGCGGAATCTGGCGGACGATCCGGCCTGTGCGCAAATCCGCGCGGAACTGGCCGAGCGGCTGGTCCGCCACCTGATCGAGACCGAGACCAACGAGCCGCCCCTGGCGTCCGTCGTGGCCTGATTGCAATTTACGCCCCGCCGGCGTCCAGCCATTCAGCCTGCCGCGCGTTCGATCTGGCATTTTACGGCCGGCATGGATATATTCTTGTCAGGGAACAGTGGGTTGCGGGAAAGGCTGCCCAGGCTTTGCGGATATGGAGTTGCAGGAAAAAGACGGGAAATCATGAAGAAAATTCTGATAAAAAACGGCCTTATTGTAACGCCATATGAAACAAAAGAGCAAAGCGTGCTTCTGACCAACGGCTCCAAAATCAGTGATATCCTGCCCCGGAAAAACGCGAGAACCGCCAAAGGATACGAAACCATCGACGCCGGGGGAGGATTTGTGATGCCGGGTTTCATCGATACGCACGTGCATGGGGCGCTCGGCGTCGATGCCCTTGATGGAATCGGCGCCATCAGAAAGATCGCCAGGTTCAACGCGATGCACGGCGTTACGGGCATGTTGCCGACCACGCTTACCCATCCCATGAAAGATTTGCTTGATGCCGTAAAAAACGTCAGGACGCTGATGCTCGGGGGAGGGGTGAAAAACGGAGCGCAGATACTGGGCATTCACCTGGAGGGGCCGTTTTTTCATTTGAGCCAGCGAGGCGGTCAGCCGCCCGAATACATCCGGCCGCCCAGGCCTTCCGAATACAAAAGGTATCTCCGCGATGGCAACAAATACGTCAGGATAATGACGCTTGCGCCCGAATTGCCGGGGGCATTGCAACTCATAAGGCTGCTCGGGAAAAAAGGAATTGTCGCGAGCGCGGCGCACTCCACCATACTGTATCCTGACTTTCTGAAAGCGGTCGAGGCGGGCCTGAGTTCCGTAACGCACGTGTATTCCGGGATGGCCGGTTTCGTTCGCATAGGCCCCTATCGCGTGCCGGGACTTATCGAGTCGGCGCTTGTCGACGACAGGGTGTCGTGCGAGATGATAGCGGACGCAAAGCATCTGCCTGCCGCCCTGATGAAGCTCATCTATAAAATGAAAGGCGCCGACAGGATACGGCTTGTCAGCGACGCCACCGTCGGGGCCGGGCTGGCCGAGGGCGCCAGGTTCTCGCTTGGCAGCGTATCGGCCGTCGTGCACGACGGAGTCGCTATGCTCGACGACCGCACCGCGTTTGCCGGGAGCGTTACGCCTCTCGACAAAATGTTTGCGAACCTGATAAAGTTCGTCAACGTGCCGATAGAAGACGCCGTGAAGATGACGAGCCTGAATGCAGCGAGAGTTCTGGGAATGGACGACAGGAAAGGCAAGCTCCAGAAAGGCTACGACGCGGACATCGTCGTCCTGAATCGCAGTATGGAGGTGATCTGTACCATAGTGGCCGGTCAAATCGTCTACAAAGGCTAGCAGCCTGCGGCCTCGTGAACAAGTGCGCAAACTTTCCGCTCAACGGCGGCGGAATGTTTAAAACGTTTACCGCGTTCGCGCGCGGTGCGTAAAAATCTGCCGGTGAATCCGATCAGTAAGTTCGGCCGCCCGCGCACTCCAGGGCCGCGTCGATCATGACAAAATAGTTTTCCTCGGTTTTGGCCGACAGGTCGTCGTTGATCGGCGCGGCCGTCGGAAGCAGGACGAACGGGCCGCCGGCGGCCTCGCTGATCGCCTGGCGGGTAAGCTCCCTCACCCGCTGCGGCGAGGAATGTTCCAGCTCCTTTATTTCCATGTTGCCGAAGAGCACCAGCTTGGGAAATCGCCGGCGAAGTTCTTTCAGAGTTATGTCGCCGTCGGGCGGAGGCTCGCACGGGTCGATCCCCTGCGCTCCTGAATCCACGATCCTGTCGACCACCTTGCCCATCTTGCCGTGGCAGTGGACGCGGACGAACACGCCTGCCCCGCGCAGCACCTCGATCATTTTGCGGAGATACCGGGCGACGAAATCGTCGAACATCTCCGGCGGCAGATACGGCGGCGTGGCAGCTTCAGGACCGCAAATGCGGCATTGAGTGCCCTTGACCTCCGGCAGGCTGACGATTCTGCGGAGCGTCTCCATCTGCCGCTCGTGAATCCTGTCCATCGCCTTGAGGACTCGCTCCCGCTCGGTAATCGCGGCGATAGTGAACTCGCCAAACTCCATCAGATCGATGAATACGCAGATCGGGTCAGAAGTGCTGAACTTGGGAATGCCGTACTTGCCCTGGAGCCTCTGCCAGGCCAGCCGCATTTTACTGCCGTCCGGCTCGCCTGGCGACCACGGCAGGTCCAGCCAGACCTCCACGTCGTCGAGACTCTTGCAGATGTGTTCAATCTGCCAGGTGGTATGCAGGCCCGGATCGTTGCGTAAAAGCTGACGCAGGTCGCCCCTGGCGGTGTGAAAAATGTTTTCGCTGAACGCATGGCCGTCCTCGGTCCACTTGCGATTGGTTACGGGCGCCTCGGCGACGTTGGGCACGCTCACGCCGGCGCGATACATGCAGTCGGTGTCGCGGCGGATCTTCTCCATCAGCCGGGCGTAGGCAGGCATTTTGTTTTCCCACGCGTCGCTGTCCCAGCCGACCAGTTCGTACGTCGAAATGCCGAACCTGTCCGGCGTGCCGCCGTCGAAAATCGCCCGCAATCGCTCAGCGCTGTTCATCGGTAATCCTTTCGTTCCCAATCGGCGTTTGTAATGGCAAGTAGTGCGCGACAGATTTTATCAGATCAGAAACTTGTTCGCCATGCGTTGTTTGATTCCTTTGCCAACTTCATTCAGGCCGGCCGACAGTTTTGCTATACCCATCCATTCGACTTTTTGATAAACTCCGCCATTCAACCAGGAGCAACCGTAATGGCCGCCAGGAAGAACTACAGTCCGGAAAACACGTACAAAGATTCGCTCAATCTGCCCAGGACGGGCTTTGACATGAAGGCCAACCTGCTCCGCAAGGAGCCGGAGATACAGGCCCGGTGGGCCAAAGATAAGCTCTACGCCCGCATCCGCGCCGACCGCGAGGGCGAAAAGCGGTTCATTCTTCACGACGGCCCGCCGTACGCCAACGGCGACATACACATCGGCACGGCCCTCAACAAGGTTCTCAAGGACATGGTCGTGCGCGTTAAAAACATGGAGGGTTTCGACAGCCCTTATGTGCCCGGCTGGGACTGCCACGGCCTGCCGATCGAGCAGAAAGTAACCGACGAGCTTGGCTCCAAGGCGCGAACCATGAGCCCGTCGGAAATTCGCAAACAGTGCCAGGCCTACGCCGACCAGTTCGCCAAACGCCAGTCGCAGCAGTTCCAGCGGCTTGGCGTGATGGGTGAGTTTGAAGACCCCTATATCACAATGAAGCCTCAGTACGAGGCCGACGTGCTGGAGGTCTTCGCGCGGCTCGTCGAGCAGGGCGTTGTGTACCGGCAGCTCAAGCCGGTGCACTGGTCGCTGGAGAACCGCACCGCTCTGGCCGACGCCGAACTGGAATACGAGGACAGGGCCGACCCGAGCATTTACGTCGGCTTCCCTGTGATCGGCGGCAAGACGCAAACCCTGCCGGGCGGCGCCGCCGAAAATCTCATGCTGATGATCTGGACGACCACGCCCTGGACGCTGCCGGCAAACCTGGCCGTGGCCGTGCATCCGGGCTATGTCTATTCCGTCGTCCGCTGCCAGACATCCGGCGGGCCGGTTGCTTACGTCATCGCCCAGAGCCGCCTTGAGGCGGTCTTTGCCGCGATAAAGGCCAAGCGGCCCGACTGGTTGAAAGATTATAAGGCCGTCGGCACGCTGACCGGCAAACAGTTGCTCGACGCCGGCCTGACATATCGCCAGCCGCTGCTGGAAAACGTAACCTGTCCGATCGTCCCGGCCGACTATGTAACGCTCGAAGACGGCACGGGGTTGGTCCACACCGCGCCCGGCCACGGCCTGGAGGACTATCACACCGCCGTCAAGCACGGCCTGAAAATCTACTGCCCCGTCCTGGACGACGGCAGGCTGGACCAGACCGCCCCAGAGTTCCTGCGAGGCAAGACCGTCTGGCAGGCAAATCCGCTTGTCATCGAGCACCTCAAGGCCAAAGGCCTGATGGTAATAGACGAGATGATCACGCACAGCTATCCGCACGACTGGCGGAGCAAAAAGCCGACCATCTTCCGCGCGACCGAACAGTGGTTCATCTCCGTGGATAAGCCGCTGGCTGAGCGGAAAAAATCTCTCCGCGAACTGGCCCTGGAGGTCTGCCGCCGCACCGCCGAACAGGGCGGGGCCGATTTCATCCCGTCCTGGGGCAGAAACCGCATCACCGGCATGCTCGATAGCCGGCCGGACTGGTGCATCTCGCGCCAGCGGTCCTGGGGCCTGCCGATCCCGGCATTCATGAACTCCGCGGGCAATATCCTTATGACGCCCGCCAGCGTGCGGGCGGTTGCGGCCGTATTCGCGCATCACGGCTCGGACGCGTGGTTCGATCTCAAGCCCGCCCAGATCCTGCACGGCTACGACCCGCGAAAGGATAAAGACCTCAAGAACCAGGCGGAATTTCAGATCGACCAGTTGAAGACCTGCCAGGACATATTCGACGTCTGGTTCGAGAGCGGATCGAGCTGGCACGCGGTGGCGGTGCGGCGTGGACTTGTGGACGAAGTGCCGGTCGATCTCTACCTGGAAGGCTCCGACCAGCATCGCGGGTGGTTCCAGCTTTCGCTTCTGCCGGCCCTGGGCGCGGTGGGCAAGCCGCCGTTCAAGGCCGTCGTAACGCACGGATTCATCGTCGATGAAGAAGGCCGCAAGATGAGCAAGTCGCTGGGCAACTTCGTCAGCGTGATCGACCAGCTCAACAAACGCGGGGCCGACGTGCTGCGGCTGTACATCGCCAGCCTCAACTACCAGGACGACGTTCGATGCAGCGACGCCCTGATCGCAAAGAGCGAGGACGCCTATCGCAAGATCCGCAACACGCTGCGGTACGCCTCCGGGGCGTGCTTCGACTTCGATCCGGCCCACCATTGCCGCCAGCCGGCCGAGCACTCCATCGACCTGTGGATGCGGATGGAACTGCACGAACTGGTCCGCGACGTGCGGGCCGCCTACGACGCCTGTGAATTCCACAAGGCCACGCGCCTGCTCTACGAATTCTGCACCGTCCAGGCGTCGAGCATCTACTTCTCGGCCGTCAAGGACAGGCTCTACTGCGAGCATCCGCGCTCGGCCAGGCGGCGGGCGACTCAGACCGTCCTGCACGAACTGCTGGTTACGCTGACCAGGCTGCTGGCCCCGATCCTCGTCCACACCTGCGAGGAGGCATGGGCGCACATCCCGTTCCGCGATATAAAGGAACCGCATAGCGTGCACCTTGCCGCCCTGCCGGACTTCGACGAGGAAATCCTGCGGTTTGTCCAGGACATGAGACCCGAAGTCGCCGACCAGGCCACGGGCGAGATCGAGATTCTCCAGGCCGGGCCGGACCTTATCTGGGACCGCCTGCTTGAACTGCGCTCGGACGGGCTGGCCAAACTCGAGGCCCTTCGCAACCCCGCCGACGGGGCCGACGCCGAAGGGCTGAAAAATCCGCTCGACGCCGAGGTCGTCTTCAAAGTCGCCAAAGGGCAGGACTCGCAGGCCAAACTCATTCAGACATATCTCCGCGAACTGGAGGACATGCTGGGCGCGGGCTTCGCCAGCATCGAGACGGACGTCAATTTGCCGGAAGGCCGGAAGGTCGCCATCGAGGTGCTCGACAGCCGCAACAAATATAAACGCTGCGCCCGAAGCTGGAAACGCAGACCTGACGTTGGGGCCGACAAGGACTACCCCGAACTCTCCGCCCGCGACGCAGATGTAATGCGACAACTGGCGAAAGATAATAAGTAGCAAGCCGCTGAAAAATATTTTGCAATCTGTAGGGCGTGCAACTCGTTGCACGCGGAAACTTTTGGGACGAGTTGCATGTCTGTCAACCGAGCGCGAGGATTTAAGGCGGATAATTCGAGATGGCGCAGGAAGCGGAAACAACGATGGATGCGGAGCAGACAGGCAGGTTTTTTCGCCGGCCAGGGAGGATGTTGGCCGCTGCGGTCTGGCCCGGCGCGTGCGTCGCCGTGGCCGCGGTTGCGATCTATTCCAACAGCCTGTCGTGCCCTTTCATATTCGACGACGAGAATTCGATAGTCGACAATCCGACGATCCGCCGCCCGGCCGATATCGCCGCCGTCCTTGTCCCGCCGCACAATGGCGCAACGGTCGAGGGCAGGCCGCTGGTCAACCTTTCGCTGGCGGCCAACTACGCCATCGGCGGGCTGGACGTGCGGCCGTATCACGTTCTCAATCTGGCGATTCACGTGCTGGCGGCGCTGGCGCTGCTGGGTCTGGCCCGGCGGACGCTGGAGCTTGAGGGCCTGCCCGACTGGCTGAGGCGGCCGGCCCGGTCCGTCGCGTTCGCAATCGCGATGGTCTGGGCGGTCCATCCGATCCAGACTGAATCGGTTACGTACATCATCCAGCGGGCCGAGTCGCTGATGGGGCTTTTCTATCTGGCGACGCTCTATTTTTTCGTCCGCGGCGCGACGGGTGCGGCATGGTGGCACGCGGCGGCGGTCGCTGCATGCGGCCTGGGCATGGCAAGCAAAGAGGTGATGGCGTCGGCCCCGCTGATCGTGCTGCTTTACGACCGGGCGTTCCTGGCCGGTTCATTCCGCGTCGCACTGCGGCGGCGATGGCCGGTCTATGCCTGCCTTGCGGCGACGTGGGGAATTCTGGCGGCGCTGCTGGCCGGCTCGTTCGAGCGGGGCGGCACGGCCGGGATGGGCATGGGCGTCAGCCCGCTCGATTACGCCATGACGCAGTGCAAGGTCGTCTGCGAATACCTCGTGCTGTGCTTTTGGCCCACCCCTCTGATACTCGATTACAACACGCCGATCATCCGCGACTGGCGGGATGCCCTGCCTTACGCCGCCGTTCTGGCGGCGCTGCTGGCGGCGACGATCTGGGCGCTTTGGCGCCGGCCGCGGATCGGATTCGCCGCGATTGCCTTTTTCGCGATCCTCGCCCCCACGTCGAGCTTCATACCCGTCAAGGACGCCCAGTTCGAGCACAGGATGTATCTGCCGCTTGCGGCGGTCGCGGCGCTGGCGATCTTTGCGGCGCAGGGCGCGTTTACAAGGCTCGGCGAGACGTTCCCAAAACGCGGCGTCCTGGTGCGGACCGGCGCGTGGCTGGCCCTTGCCGGCGTCTGTGCGACGATGTGCGTCGCGACGTTTATGCGAAATCGCGATTATCGCAGCATGTTGTCTATCTGGCGGGCGACGGCGGACGCCCGGCCGGGCAACGATCGCGCCTGGTACAATCTGGCCAGGGCGAATCACGAGGCGAACAATCCGAACGAGGCCCTTGACGCCTACAACAAGGCTCTGGCGATCAGGCCCGACGCGATAGCCCGCAGCAGCCGCGGCAACGTCCTGAAGGAGCTGGGCCGGGCGGACGAGGCCATGGCCGATTATGCCGCCGCCATCGCGATGGCGCCGCGATATGCCGACGCGTATTACAACCGGGCGAATCTGCATCTTGCCGCCCGCCGGTTCGACCAGGCGGCCGGCGACTACGGCAAGGCCGTCGAACTCAAGGACGATTTCCTGGAGGCGTACGTGAATCGCGGCACGGCGCTGGCGGAGATGGGCAGGATGAATGACGCGCTGGCCGATTTCGACAGGGCCGTCGCCCTGCGCCCGGACTTCGCGCAGGCTTATCGCGCCAGGGCCATCGCCTATTGCCGGCTGGCAAGACGGGCCGACGCCATGGCCGATTACAATAAATTCATCCAACTGGGCGGCAGGCCCGACGAACACCTCATGCGAATCCTCGGCCTCGGCAAATAATAAACTGAACGCCCGCGGCGCCATCGGTCCTGCACGGCTTGTCCGGCGACTTGTCCGGCGTAGCCTGTAGGGCGTGCAACTTGTTGCACGCGGAATGAGTTGCCCTATGCGTAGGGCAGTGTGTTGTAATGTGTGGGATGAAACGGCGGCTGAAAATTGTTGCCCGGACTTTACACGGCCGAGGTATAATCCCGCGAAGAAGAACGGACGAAGGAGACTCACGATAAATGAGGACGATCGGGACAATATCCGAATCAAAAACGCACGGACCTGCTAAAAGCGGCAGGTCCGTGGCACCAAGTTCGGAAGGTTCCATGCCTGCACCCACGCCCGTGGATATGTTTTGTTCCCCAACCAGCCGGATTGGTGTATAATGGGGGTTTGACGCCATGGTGGCGGCCTGAAAGCATATTGTGATGGATTTCGAGATCGTCGGAGAAATAACCGATGTTGAGACCTTTGCCGTTGGCAATGCCATTCGGGAGTTTGAACGGCTGCACAAATTTTACGGTCGCGGCCGGTGGAGAAAATGCAAAGGTATCGCCCGCGTCCGGATTTCTGATGGTTCTATTCGTCTTGCCGAGGTACACTGGTATGAAGCTCACGGTATAGGTCGTAAAGAATTCAAAATCAAACACTACGTTGGCTGAAACATTATGAGAACAACGGCCCAAAAATTTGTCGTTTGCCTCAAGAACACCGGCTATGAGGTTTCATTGGAGCCGAGAAAAATTTATCAGACCCTTCCCGATCCTGACGCCGCCAGGCACAGGCAGATTCGCGTGATCGACGAATCCGGCGAAGACTATTTATACCCCGCTCGCTACTTCTCGCCGATCGAACTTCCACAGCCGATCCGCAAGGCCGTGATGACTTTCCGCCTGTGCCCCCGAAAAAACCGCCTCACCACGGCCTGACAGGCCGTTGAAAAGCGGTACTGGCCTCTGGCCTACGCGGATGGCAGTGTGTTGTAATGTGCGGGGTGAAACGGCGGCTGAAAATTGTTGCCCGGACTTTACACGGCCGAGGTATAATCCCGCGAAGAAGAACGGACGAAGGAGACTCACGATAAATGAGGACGATCTGGACAATATCCGAATCAAAAACGCACGGACCTGCTAAAAGCGGCAGGTCCGTGGCACCGCGTTCCGAAGGTTCCATGCCTGTGCCACCGGCCAATGATTGAATTGAAACTTCCAATGCATAAGCGTGTACGCTTGTGGATCGGTTCGCTACCAGGTGCAGAGTATGCGCCCCAAGAGTGGCTTACGTCCACCGCGCCAGCAAGAACTCATCAGATTGGGCACACCATGAGCATCGGCGTTGAACTTTACGCTCCACAAGGAGCCAAGTTCTCATATGCCCTTTTGGGAGGCACATTTGTGCCGATAGACGGGGACACCTTGATGATTCGAGTAGGTTGCTTGAACGGGGATAGCATCTTTCCTGAAGCAATGGCCCATGCATTGGACGATGTTCGTAAAGGGCTTCCACGGGAGTATGGGCAAACAGTGCTGGAAGTGCTCACGGGGCTTGAAAGTCTTCCCGCTGGGAACCTGACGATCGATCACGCAGCTCATGGGATCATAGGGTCAAGCCGGAAATCATTCCGTGATGCTGCCGGAATTCTCGCTCGACTTTTCGGTGCTTCAGACCTTACAGAGTCCGAAAACATCCTTCTTGACTTGGTGAAGTAGTGTGTTGGTCGTTCAATTTGTTGCACGCAGGAATGAGCAGCAACATCAATCAAACCTCAGGAATGTTGCCGCGTTAGCGAGGCGTTTTGAAGGTCTGCCGAGCTGGTCGATCCGGCTGACTCTGCCGCCGTCGCGTCGGATGTCGAGGATTCTGCCGACGGAGGTCGGCCCCAGGCCTGGCACGCGGAGCAGTTGCCAGCGGTCGGCGCGGTTGACGGACAGCGGGAAAAATTGCGGGTTCTTGTCCGCCCAGATCGTCTTGGGATCGACCCGCAGCGACAGATTGCCGTCGGCCTCCAACGGAATCTCATCGTCGGTGAACCGGTATTTGCGGATCAGCCATTCGGCCTGATATAGCCTGTGTTCGCGTGTCAGCATGTCGTCGGGGTCGGCCAGCCGCCGCTGCTCGCCGGGCAGGCCGGCGTCGCCCAGGCCGCGCTGGTAGGCGCTGTAATAGACGCGGTTGAGATTCAGCCGGCGGTACAGGCCGAACGTCGCCTTTATGATGTCGCCGTCGGTCTCGTCGGCCGCACCGACGATGAACTGCGTGGTATTCTTCACGCCGGCGTATCTGCCGCCCGGTGAGGTCAATTTGCTGATGAGTCGCATCGGTCCGACAATGTCCCGCTCGAAATTTTTCGAGCCGCCCAGTTTGCCGAAGGCCGAGGCGTGCGGGGCCTCGACGTTCAGCGAGACCGCCGACGCCAGCGACAGCGCCTCCTCCATCGCCGCCTGCGAGCAGCCGGGTATTATCTTCAGATGGATATAGCCGCGGAACCGGTGCCGCCTCCTCAAAATCTCTGCCGAGCCGACCAGCCGCGACATCGCCGTGTCGGGGTCCCTGACCACGCCGGAACTGAGGAACAGGCCGAACGCCTTCTGCCGGCGATGATAGTCCATGAAGACATCGGCGATTTCGGCCGGTTCCAGGCTGCATCGGGCGGCTGCGGCCCCGGCCCGGAGCGGGCAATATCGGCAGTCGTTGACGCACGCGCTGGAGACGAGCGTCTTGAGCAGCACGCTCTGCCCGCCCGAAGGCAGGCTCACCGGGTGCAGCCATCGCCCTTCGCCGGCGCGAACGCGATGCTCGCCGTCTTTGGTCCCGCAGGCGCAGGCAAGGTCGTGCCTCGAAGCGTCGGCGAGAATCTCAAGTTTGCCGTGCGTGTCCATATACGGCCCCAATTTCCTGGGTACAATATATCCTAACATTCAACTAACTTCAATCGCAAAATGGCCGCCGTCCGATTTTTTTGCAAGCGACAATCACTTTGACAGCCGCGATATGGTATATTCCCGTAAGAGATGGAAGCCGAACCAATGGACAACGACAAGAAGACTTCTGACGGCGCGGCGGCGGGGCAAGCCTCCGGCGCAGCAGTTGCCGCTGACGGGGCCGGCGAAAAAAAAGAACTCGCCCGGCGAGGCTGGCTCAGCGCGCGTGATAATCCCTGGTACGTCTGCGCGCAGTGGACGACGGCGGTGGTGGCGGCCTTCTGCCTGATAGTCGGGGGAGTTCTGGCGGCGGAGTTGGCTTCAGGCAGGCTGACCGATCCGGTCGATTCGCCCAAGCTGACGGCCCTGAAGGCCCGGCTCAAGGAAAATCCGGACGACCAGCCGCTTCGCGCGATGATCCAGGATGAGGACCTTCTGGTCCGCGCCGAAAAACTTCGCCTGGAAAGGCTGATTCGCGTCGGGGCGTGGCTGCTGCTGGCCGGGGCCGGCACTCTGCTGGTCTGCGGCGGATACGTCATTATATGCCGCCGGGCGATGCCCGCGCCGCAAGCGACAGCGGTCGATCAGGTCTCGGCCGCCGAGCGGTCCGCCGGACTGGGACGCCTGGCGGCGGGCGGGGTTTTCGGCATTCTGATACTCATCGCAATTCTGGCGGGGCAGCGTTACAGGCCGGCCGCGGAAGATACCGGAATGGCCGCGACTCAACCAACCAAAGGCGGCGCCACAAGCGAACCGACGCCGTCGCCAAGTCTGGTTTCCGCCACGTTGCCGTCGGAAAAGGAATACGCCGCCAACTGGCCGAGATTCCGCGGTCCGGGCGGGGCCGGCGTGTCGGCGCATCTCAACGTCCCTTCTGTATGGGACGGCCCTTCAAACAAGGGGATTCTGTGGAAGACGCCCATCCCTCTGCCGGGCGAGAACTCGCCCGTCGTGTGGGGCAAAAGGGTCTTCCTGACCGGCGCGACGCCGGAAAAACGCTCCGTCTACTGCCTCGACGCCGACACCGGCAAAATTCTCTGGGAGCGGCAGATTGCGACAAAAGAAGGAAAGACCCAGCCGGTCCCGAATGTCATGAATGAAACCGGCTATGCCGCGCCCACAATGGCGACCGACGGCCTGAGGGTCTTCGCAATCTTCGCCAACGGCGACCTGGCCGCATTGGACTTCGACGGCAAGGTGCAATGGACGAAAAACTTCGGACCGATGCAGGAGGGCGGCAGTTACGGCTACGCATCGTCGCTGACGACCTGCAATGGCACGCTTATAGTCATGCTGGATCTGAGGCCATCCCAGAACGCGATTGCCGCATTGGCTTGCGCGACCGGCAAGGAGGTCTGGCGAACGCCCCGGCGGGACGGCTTCACCTGGATGACCCCGGCGATAATCAGCGCGCCGTCCGGAGATCAGATAATCACCGCTATGGATTCGCATGTCGTCGCCGATTCACAACCCGCCGCCGCTTCACAACCCGCCGGCGATCCATGGGTCGTCGCCTACGATCCCGCCACCGGCAAGGAACTGTGGTGGCTGGCGGACTGCGCCGGCGGAGACATGGCCCCCTCGCCCGTCTACGGCGGCGGACTGGTCTTCGTGGCCAATACAGGCCATAAAATGGCGGCGATCAGGCCCGACGGCAGCGGCGACGTCTCAAAGACTCACGTGGCCTGGACCGCCACGGAAGAGCTGCCCGACATCGTCAGCCCGCTGACCGACGGCAAGAGGATCTGGACGGTTACAACCGGAGGAAACCTCGTCTGCCGGGCCATCGAACCTTCCACCGCTTCACAACCTTCCGCTGCTTCACAACCTGCCACCGATTCACAAGTCGTCCCAACCGGCAAAATCCTTTATTCGCAGGAACTTGGCGAGAGCGTCAATGCCTCGCCCACGCTGGTCGGCGACAAGGTATATCTGCTCGATTGCACCGGGACGATGATAATCTTCGAGGCGGCGGACCAGTATAAGGAGCTTGGCCGCTGCAAGCTCGGCGAGCTGGCCAACGCCACGCCGGCCTTCATGGACGGCCGGATTTACATCCGCTGCAAAAAAAACATCTATTGCGTCGGCGCCGCGAAGTAATCGCCGGCACTTACAATTCAAATTACCGTGCGGGGCGATGGGCAGCGGCGGAATTGGGCGGCGATATCCTGAAATACCGATTTTGGATTTGCGGGCTTGTGCGTTTCGCGTGCGATGTTGTATCCTCTTGCGGCAATGCACGTTTTGGAGACAATTCTGATAGCACTGGGCCTGGGGGCCGACGCGATGAGCATCTCCGCGGCGATAGGCGTAAAGTGGCACGGGCCCAGGCAGAAGTTCCGGCTGGCATGGCATATGGGCCTGTTCCAGTTCATGATGCCTCTGATCGGCTACGTGGTGGGCCAGGGTCTGGCGGAGCTGATAAGCAGCTATGGCAAATACATCGCGGGCGGGCTGGTTTTTCTGATCGGGCTGAAGATGTTCATCGAGGTAATCAAGTCCGGCCGGAAGGACAAGAACCAGACGGCGGATCAGCCGGCGGAACCCGCGGCGGCCGGCAAGGCCGGGGGCGACCCGACCCTCGGCTGGTCGCTTATCGTGCTGTCGGTGGCGACCAGCCTGGACGCGCTGGTGATCGGCGTGTCGCTGGGCGTGCGGCCCGATCCGGCGGAGCATCCGATCGGATTCAGCAGTGTGATAATCGGCCTGACGGCCGGCGTAATGTCGCTGACGGGCGTATTCCTCGGCCAGCACATCGGCAAGGCCCTGGGCAGATACGCCGAGCTGGCCGGGGCGCTGGTGCTGATGGGCTTGGGCGTCAGTTTCGTCTGGTTTTGAGAACCGCCCGGCCGGGCCGCAGACGTTTAAGGCCCAGGCGGATTTCGTCGATAAAATATGGTTGACGGCCGGTTTTTGGGCCGGCAAAACCATGGAAGGCTCGGTCGTTAACCGGATGGATAACACAAGGATGCGAAACATTTTCGTGCTGCTGGCGATTCTGCCCGCCGGGCTGATCCTGCCGGCCTGCCGCAAATCCGCCGACTCGGATAAATACCAGCTTCACTATGCCGCCCTGGCCGGCGACACCGAACAGGCCAAAAAGCTCCTGAATGCCGGCGCCGACGTGGATGCCCGGGACGAGCTGGGCTTCACGCCGCTCCAGATCGCCGCAAGCAAGGGGCACAAAGATATGGTCCGGCTGCTGCTGGCCGGCGCAGCCGACCCCAACGCCGCAGACGGCGCCAACGGCCATACATCGCTTCACCTTGCGATTTTGTCCGGCCGGGCGGAGGTCGTGCGGATTCTGCTGGACGGCGGGGCGGCCGTCAACTGCGGAGCGGCCGACGGCCAGAGGCCGCTGGGCATGGCTGTGCCGGCAGGCAACGGCGAGATCGTCGGGCTGTTGCTCAAGGCCGGCGCCGACGCCGCCTTCCGCCAGGCCGACGGGGACACGGTTATACACGTCGCGGCCCGCAACGGACAGGCCGAGATGGTAAGGCTGCTGGCGTCGGCCAAGGCCGACGTGAACATCAGAAACAGCGCCGACCGCACGCCGCTTCACGAGGCCGCGGCCGCCGACAAGACGGATGTCATCGATGTCCTTCTGTCAGCCAGGGCCGACATCAACGCCAAAGACAGGGGCGACGAGACCGCGCTGCATCGGGCGGTGTTCTGCAACAGGGAAAAAAGCACAGCCATGCTGCTCAAATGGGGCGCCAACCCCAACTTGCGGACGAAAAGCGGATCGAGCAGCCTGCAATACGCCAGGCTCAACGGCAGCGCCCGGATAGAAGATATGCTTCGTGCCGCCGGCGCCGTCGATCCGGAAGTTCCGGAGACGGCCCCCGCCACCCGACCGGCCGGCGAACCGGCGGCAAGTTCGCCCGCCGATACCCGGCCAGCCGCCTCTTCCGGCCCGCCCGCCAGGTAATCGCCTTGACAACGCCGGTACAAGGTTGAATTATGACCCGGCGTCAAGAAACTCTGGAGTTGGTTATCGGCAAACCTCAGACATTCCGGCTGGTCCTGGCGTCGTCCAGCCCTCGGCGGCGAGCGCTGCTTGCCGAGGCCGGCTACGTCTTTGACGTTGTTCCCTCGCCGTTCGTGGAGCCGCAGATAGTGGCCGGGGGCCTGCCGCCGCGGGGATACGCCGAGGCCCTGGCGTATTTCAAGGCCAGGTCCGTCGCGGCCAGGCATCGGCAGGTGTGCGTGCTGGGGGCCGACACGATCGTCGCCGTCGGCGGGGCCAATCCCGCGGCGGACGGCAGGATCCTGGGCAAGCCATCCGACTCCGCCGACGCCCGCGGGATGCTTGAGACGCTTTCCGGCAGCAGGCACGCGGTGATAACCGGCCTGGCCCTGCTGGGACCCGGCCCGCGAAGGACTATCGTTTCCGACACCACTTTTGTTACAATGCGGAAGATGACGACGCAGGAGATCGAACAATACATCGCTTCCGGCGAGTGGATCGGCAAGGCCGGCGCGTACGCCATCCAGGAGACCGGCGACAGGTTCATCACGAAAGTCGAGGGAAGCTGGTCGAACGTCGTGGGCCTGCCGATGGAGCTGCTGGAAAAAGTCCTTCAGGCCGTCGAGGACCGGACGTGAATTACCGGAGAACCGCCATGCGATGCCTTATTCGGCTGTCCGTCTTAGCGATTGCGAGTTTGGCCGCCCTTGCAGGCTGCCAGAAGGAGCCGCCATTGTCAGGCAACACGATTCGGATAAACGGGCAGATCTGGACCGTCGAGATCGCCGACACCACGGAGCTGCGCACCAAGGGGCTTGCGGGCAGGCCGAACATTCCGGCCGGCACGGGGATGCTCTTTGTCTTTCCCCAGCCGGCGATGCGGTCCTTCTGGATGGAAGGCTGCCTCGTGCCGCTCGACCTGGTCTATATCGACTCGGACATGCGAATAACCGACACCCATGAGATGAAGATCGAGCCGGACCTCAAGGGAGATATCCTCTATCCCTCGGGCGTGCCGGTCCAGTACGCCCTGGAACTGCCCGCTGGCGAAATAAAACGCCTGAACATCAAACCCGGCGACCGTGCCCAATTCTCCCCCGATCTGCCCCCCGCCAGCCGCTCCAAACCGGATAAGGAATAATCCCCCGCGCCAGGGAAATTCCCCGGCAGTCGCCGGCCGGTTTGTTATAATAATCGAGATATGACCCGGAGGCGGAAGATAATCTGGCTGAGTTTGGTCCTGCTGGTCCTGGCCGGCGGATCCGGCGGAATCTGGTGGTACTGGCAATCCACCGCCATCGACCGCAAGGTCTGCCAACTCGTCTACGAGGCCGCAGGATATCCGGACACGCGAACCGAAAGAATCCTCAAAAGAATGAAGTTGGATTTCCTCTTTGGCGAAAAATCTAAGCCGAGAGAATCAGTTATTATTCGTGAAGAATTAAAGACAATAGGACATGCTGCAACTCCTGCCCTTATTTCCTTGATGAATGATGAAAATGATAAGGTCCGCTGTACAGTAGTCCAATTTTCATGGGTAGGTGATGACAGGATGATTGAGTTGCTGTTACAGGCTTTACAAAAGGACAGCGATAGAGATGTTCGTATGCATTCCGCCACCATACTTGGCAGTCTTGGAGAAAAACGAGCGATTGATCCGCTGATCTTTGCGTTACAGAATGATAAAGACGCCGCCGTACGTGAGACTGCGATTTTTGTCCTTTCCAGACTTGATGGCAAAAGAGCCGTGGAACCATTGATGCATGTTTTGCAAAACGACCAGAATTGTTGGGTACGATATTGGGCATCAGCTTTCCTCGGCGAACTTGGCGATCCGCAGGCGATAATTGCACTCGAAAAAGCAATGCAAAAAGATGAACATCCTGACGTTCGCGGAAAGTGCGAAGAAGCAATAGCCAAGCTCAAATCAGCGGCGATGAGGCCGGGGCAGGCGGCCACAAAACCAGAGGGCGAAAAATAATTCTGCATTTATCTGCCGCATCAACGCACTGCCCTCCGATTCGCCTATCGGCTCATCGTAGGACAGTGGCACCAATTCAGGCGTTTGCCTGTTCGCCTTCGAGCATGGCCTGATAGACGGCGTCGGGGGAATCGGCGGCCAGAAGTCTGTTGCGGACTGAATCGAGGCTCAGAATGCCGCAGGCCTTGGCCAGTCCCTGTATGTGGTCGGCGGTCTTTTCGGGCGGGCAGACCAGCAGCACGACCAGGCTGACCGGCCTGCCGCAGATGGCATTGTCCCTCCTGGGAGGCAGATAAACTTTTACCTTTAACTCGTGTTCGATAAGGGCCCCAAGGTCTTTTCAGGACTGCGGGGCTCTTTCATTTTCGGGATTATCCGGCAGATTTGCCGCCTATACCCTCCTTTTTTCGGAATAAATCTCCTCCTCCGGCGTATTCATGGGGTTTTATCAGATTCAGAACTCATGTTGGGGCCTTACGTCTCGATAACTGAAAGTGGCTGAACGGAATCTGCGTGCCGCCGATGCAGCCGCGTCCGGGCCATAAAGAGCAGCCATGTACGCCGGCGGCCCATTGAACGGATACAGGCATCATGCTTAACAAAAAGATTGCCAACATACTGGTTGTGGACGAAGAGGCCCGGACGCGGCAGATGCTTATAGACGCCCTGTCCAGCCTTCCGGCAAGAGTTCAGGCGACGGCCAGCGCTGCCGAGGCCCTGGCGATAGTCCGCGACAATCGGCCCGACCTGCTGGTAACCAAGCAGATGTCCAGCCGCCTCGACTCTGTGGATATAGTCGAGCGTCTTCAGGCCCTTGCCGGCAGGATACCGGCCGTGGTTCTGACAGAATCGGCACGGCCGATCGCGGACGGCAAAAATGAACCGACGGACGGCGTCGTCCAGGAACTGGTGTTTTCTCCCATGCCGACCGACCTGGACAGGCTCAGAAACGCCGTTCAGAACAAACTGGCCGGCATGAACGAATCGGACCGGCTTGAGCGAAGGGTTTTACTGCTAAAAAACAGGCTCGGCAACATGCGGATCCAGCGGAAAAAAGCCCGCCACGAGGCGTCGCATCTTCAGGCGACCCTCAAGACCGCCTGCCGCGCGTTCAGCAACCAGATGTCGCTGCTTCAGGAAGTGATCCGTTACCAGGGCGAGTTATTCAAGACCGCCGGCGACGACGACGTGTTCCTCCTGCTCTTCAGGACGTTCCTCCGCTGGACCGGCTCCGTCTGCGGCATCGCCCTGGTGTGCGACGGCCAGGCCCGGCTGAAAATGGTCGGGCGGTTCGGCTCGCCGAAGCCCGACCCGCTCGCCTTCTGCCAGAAGCTGGTCAGGCCGATCATCGACCAGGTCATCCGGCGCCCCCAGTGCGCCATCATCGACGCCGGCGAACACGCCAATCTGTTCGACAAGGATCTCAAGCCGTTTCTGCCCGGCCTGACGCTGATGACCATTCCGCTGCTGCCGGAGGCCGACCAGCTTGTGGGAATGATCATCCTGTACCGCAAGGGCGAGCAGCCCTTCACCGAGGATGACATAGGCCTGGCCGAGGCGATCGCGCCGCTGACAGCAGTGATCGTCCATCGAAACGTCTGATTCGCCGGCATTTCCGGCGATCAATTCTTGCTAACCGCCTTGGCCCTTGATAAATTCCCATTAAATATGGGCCGGGTAAAATTACAGGTTGCGCTGGATTTTGTGGAACTTCCGCGGGCGTTGAAGGTCGCCGGGCTTGCGGCAGCCGGCGGGGCCGACTACATCGAGGCCGGCACGCCGCTGATAAAGTCCGAGGGTCTGGACGCGGTCCGCAAACTCCGCGAGATGTTCCCGCGGCACGTTATCGTGGCCGATCTCAAGACGATGGACGCCGGGCGGATCGAGGCCGAGGCCGCCGCCAAGGCCGGGGCTAACGTGATAACCGTCCTGGCCGGGGCGTCCGAGGCGACGATCCGCGAGTGCGTCGAGGCGGGCAGGCATTACGGCCTGCAGGTAGCCGTCGATCTGCTTGGCTGCGCCGACCCGGCCGGATTCGCCGCAAAGGCCGGGGAATTGGGCGTCGCGTGGCTGGACGTACACTGCCCTATCGACGCCCAGATGCAGGGCAAAGACCCGCTGGACCTGCTGAGGCAGATTCGCGGCCTGACCAAATTGACGCTCGCGGTGGCCGGCGGGATAAACAGCCAAACCGCCGCCCAGGCCGTAGCGGCCGGGGCCGACGTGATTATCGTCGGCGGGGCCATCACCAAGGCCGTCGATCCGCGCCAGGCCGCCGCCGACATCCGCCGCGCCATCGACACCGGCCAGGCCGTCGCAACCGAACTTTTCAAACGGGTAACCGAAGAGACCCTTCGCGAGGCATTCAGCAAGGTCCGCTCGTCGAACGTATCCGACGGCGCCCACCGCCTGCCCTGTCTGGAAGGCATCCGCCCGCTGTCGCCCGGGCAGTTCGCCTGCGGCCCGGCCGTTACGGTCAGAACCTTCCCCGGCGACTGGGCAAAATCGGTCGAGGCCATTGACATAGCCCGAGCGGGCGAGATCATCGTGATAGACGCTGCGGGCCGGCCGCCTGCCGTCTGGGGCGAACTGGCGAGCGAGTCGGCCAAGAACAAGGGCCTGGCCGGTCTGGTCGTCAACGGCGCCGTCCGCGACACCGCCGACATCCGCCGCATGGGTTTCGCCGTCTGGTCGCGCCTGACGACCAGCCACGCGGGCGACCCGCACGGCCTGGGGCAGATCAACGTGCCCATCGAGATCGCCGGCCGGCGGATTCTGCCGGGCGACTGGATCGTCGCAGATGACGACGGCGTGATCGTCGTGCCCAAACCGCAGGCGGTGGAAATGGCCAACCGGGCCATGGACGTCCTTGAGGCCGAGAACCGCATCCGGGCCGAAATCCGCGACGGCAATAGCACCCTGGCGAAGGTGCTCAACCTGCTTCGCTGGGAGAACAAAGGCTCCACGCCCGACGCGGGCTGATATAATGAAATGACGATAGGTTTGTTGAAACGCGTTATTCAGACAGATAGATTAAGGTCAGGTTGTGTAACAGGCCCTTCAGCGGGAGCCTGTTACACAACACAGGCAAATCGGTGTGGCTTTTTCACCAGGGCAAATCGTGATCTGAAAACGAATTGAGATTGGAAATGACTGACAAGGAAACAATCCGGGAAGCCGGCCGGGAACTGCTTGAGCATATCTCGGATGTGATGGACAAGGTTAACTGGCCGGACCTTTTCAAACTGGTGGACATGCTGCCCAAGGTCGCAAGGACGTTCGTAACCGGCGCCGGCCGAAGCGGGCTGGTCGCCAGGAGCTTCGTCATGCGGCTGATGCACGCCGGCCTGCGGGCCTACATCCCCGGCGAGACGATCACGCCGCCGGCAACCAAGGGCGACCTGCTGGTGGCCATAAGCTGCACAGGCCAGACCGGCATGACCGACTATGTCGCCAACCGCGGACGCAAGATCGGCTGCCAGGTAGTTGCCATAACCGCAAGCCCCAAATCCGCCCTCGCCGGACACGTTCATAAGGTCATTCACATCCCGGTCGCACTGTCCGACATCGTGCTGCGGGCCGCAGTCTTCGAGCACGCCACAAGCCTTTGCCTCGACGCCGTCTTCAACGTCCTGTCCGACAGGCTAAAGATCGACGCCAAGGCCTTCCAGTCCAGGCACGCAAACCTGGAATAGCCTCTTTCAGCGTGGCACGGGCGTCTCGCCAGCGTGTTCCACGACCGTCCCGGTCGTGGCTTTTGCAGTTTTATAAACGACCTGATAGCAGTTTTCGTTGTTATAATGCCGGAATTGAAGGTAAAAAGAGAGTAAAGAATGCGCATCATCGCCGGGACCATCCTGACCCTATCCGCCTTTGCTGCCGCCCAGACGACTGCCTCAAAGCCAATAGAGCCTGTCTCGCAACCGGCGATGCAGCCTGCCGGGCCTGTGGCATCCGTGCAGACGATTGATGATTTAACGAGGAAGGAGGCTTGGTGCCTGAAATATCCCGATATCAAGGGGCCGTTGAGTGCCCGGCTAAAGGTCAGGGATCAGGCTGACACGCTCGATGAGCTGATCGCAAAGGCAAAGCCGACCTTCTTGTGGCGGAACGACCCAAGGGAAATGTCGTCGGACCACGGCCTGGTGAATCTGTTGTGGATAGACGAGACACCCGGCTGCGATCCGGTCTTCCGTCTGGAGACGCCTTTCACTTTGGAACAGGACGGCCAGAAAACCCGATGGGTGCTACTGGATATGCAGGGCGGAGACAATGATCAACAATTCATGAACCAGACATCTAACAAGTTCATGCCGGCACGGATCGAAGTTGTCCCGGACAAACCGGAATATGATAGGGGGTACCGGAATTATGCCATTGTTAAATCTCATAATAAGCAAGGCGGCAACGTTTACGAGATCGGCTGGTTTGCCTGGAGTGGCGGAACGGGTCGCTGGGAATATTTGCGAGTGTTTTATCTCTGGCAAGACGCCAAAAAGAAATGGCGGATTATCGGCGAAGGACCGGAAGAATCCATGGGCAGGTATTCCGGTTGGGAGTTTGGAGGCAAGTCGGTTGAGAGCGAAATAGAATGGAAAGATCAGCCGATCCATCCCATTATAAAATTTGTTCAAATCGAAAGCCATTCCGAGGCATGCGAACAACCCTCCGGACTGCCGGGCATCCATTCACGGCGGGACGCGATACTGGAAATTTCGGACGGCGCAAAGCCAGGCAAACTGCGATGGCTGAGCGACCGGCCGTATATTATGGCTCAAAAAGGCGATACTTTGGAAAAGATCGCCCAGGATCGGGCCGCGTGGAGTATGGCTCACTATTCCGCCAAAAACCCTGCAGAAGAAATGCAAAGGCAGGAAAAAATCCGCAATGCGTGGTTCAAGGCCCTTGTATTTCTGAATCCGGAAATTTCCAAAAAAGACGTTTCCGCGGGCGACCGCATCAATCTGCCGACCAGCACGGAGATAGCTGCTTCCCTTCAGGCGAAAACCCAGCCGGCGGGGCAATAAAACAGCCGAAAATTTATTGCAAACATCTGATGGGATGGCACAGTTTGCGTGTAACTGAACTGACTGTTAGCAAACAATTAATAAAGCCGTCCTCTTGAAATCATGCGCAAATTGGAACGCCAGACATATCACCCATCAGAAACATCTTGCTGACTCTGCGTCGCCGAATTTGAGGCCCATAGGGCCGGCATGCTTGTAGCCCCAGGTGAAGCGGGGGACGGCACAGCCGTCCGAAGCGGAACCTGGGGAACAGTCGTCATTAGAAAAGTTTCCAATTTTCGTTCGCGCCACGGCGGACGATCCCAAATTTTTGAATGCCCCGGCAAATGATTTTATTAATTCATTCATCCGCTTTGGATAATGCCATGTTGGGGCGAGGGTGTAGCCCCCCCCTACTACAGATAAATTTTTCGTCGATAATCCTCCGCTGAGGCGTTTGTAGATTCCGGAACGTCAGCCGTGGCGCGTGCGGAGATTTGGAAACACATTTATTGACGAATTTTCCCAGGGTTTCGCTTCGGACCCTGATGGGTCCTCCGCTTCACCCTGGGCTACTATCATGCCGGCCCTATGGGCCTCAACCACGGTATCGCCAAATTTGCAAGAAAGCCCCCGTAAAATACATTTCGAGCTTAAGAACCTGTCCGAATAACTACGATGAACTGCCATTGTAGTTATTCGGATAGGCTCTTAAAACAATCCTCCCGCGGAGTCGCAGCCGCGGACTTCCAGGATGAAGGCGTTGACTTTGGCCTGGTCCTTTACGCCCGGGGCCGATTCTACGCCGCTGGCGACGTCGACGCCCCAGGGCCTGACCTTGTGGACGGCCTCGGCCACGCAGTCGGGGTCCAGCCCGCCGGCAAGGATGAGCTTGGGCAGGCCTTCGAGCTTTCCATCCTGCCGGGCCGCGACGACCAGGTCCCAGTTGAAGCGATTGCCGGTCCCGCCGGCGGCGGTGGAATCGTAAGCATCCAGCAGCACGGCGAAGAGCTTCGACTTATCCGGCGCCTTGGCGATCCATGCATGCACGTCGTCGGCCCAGCCGGCCGAGCGGACGTGGAACGCCTTGATGCACGGGCGGTTCAGCCGGGCCAAAATCGGCGGCTGCTCCTGCCCGTGAAGCTGCACGTGCGTCAGGCCGACCATGTCGGCGACACGGTTGATCTCGTCAGGCGTGGAGTTGACGAACACGCCGACCTTGTGGACAGAGGCCGGCACGGCGCGGACGATCTCGGCCGCCTCTTGCGGCCCTACCCGCCGGGGCGACAGGGCGAAGACCAGCCCGATCGCGTCGGCCCCGTTTACGGCCGCCATCGAGGCGGTCCGCGAGTCCTTCAGACCTTCTATCTTGATCCACGTGCGCATGGGTATATTTCGCCCGAAAGTTTCACCGCACGTAATTAAATAACCTTTCGACTGGGTTCTTGCAACGCGGAGCATGAGGAAATAAACTATCCGCTTCCATAATTGCCAGCCGGCATGATTCATGACCGGAACAAGGAGAAACAAATGGCCAACAGCAAGCTTAGCAAAGTCAGGTTCGGCGTAATCGGATTGGGTGCAATGGGCGTCCCGCACGCCAGGGGCATCGTCAAGGACAACGATCCGGATTTCTGCCTCGGGGCGATCTGCGACATAGATCAGAACAGGCTGCAGACCATCGGGGCGGAATTGAACGTTGCGGCCTTCAACGACGCACAGGCGATGTACGACTCCGGCATGATTGACGCGGTAATCATAGCCACGCAGCACTACTGGCACGCGCCGCAGACGGTGCTGGCCGCCAGGGCCGGCCTGCACGTGCTGTGCGAAAAACCCCTCTCGTCCACGGTCGGCCACGCCAGAACGATGGTCGCCGAGTGCAAAAAACGGAAGGTCGCCCTGGGCATGATGTTCCAGCAGCGGACCAAGGCGATCATGATGAAGATGAAGCAGATGGTCGAGTCGGGCGAACTGGGCGACGTAATCCGCGTGCAGTACATCTGCTCCAACTGGTTCCGCACGCAGGCCTACTACAACAGCGGATCGTGGCGAGGCACGTGGGACGGCGAGGGCGGCGGGGTGCTCATCAACCAGGCGCCGCACAGCCTGGACCTGTTCCAGTGGATCGCCGGCATGCCAAAGAAGGTCTTCGCGGCGATCAGCACCCGCTGCCACAAGATCGAGGTCGAGGACACGGCCGACATCATCTGCATGTACGACAAGGGGAAGATCGGCTACATCTACGTTACGACGGCCGAGGAGCCGGGCATCGACCAGTTCATAATCACCGGCGACAAGGCGACGCTCGTGGCCGAGGGCGGCAAACTGAAGATCGGCCGGCTGCTCCAGCCGATCTCACAGCACATTTACAAGTCCACGAAGGCCTGGCCCGGCCCGGATGAGCAGTCAACCACGTGGAGCGACGTGGATCTGGCCGAACAGGGCGGCAGCTCGCATATCCTGGTGATCCGGGCGTTCGCGGCGCATCTGCTCCGCGGCGAGCATATGGTGGTCAGCGGAGCCGAGGGCATCAACGGCCTGGAGCTTTCAAACGCGGCCTATCTGTCGGGTTACACAAACAAGGTTGTCAAGCTACCGGTGAAGGCACAGGCAATCGAGTCGCTCTTCAACAGGCTCCAGAACGAGCGTTCCACCGGCCGGGGCGGAAACATCCGCGCCGCGGCGGCCAAGGCCCTCAAAAAGGCCCTGGCCTCGAAAAAGAAATAACCGAAATTCGTTTGGCGATCCGCGGACCTTGACGGAGAAATCGCCGGCAGCCGAGCGGGAGGCCCTGCCGGAAGGTCATCTTCCGCACGCGGAATGGAGCCGGTTCAACAACGTCGCCCTGCTTATTCACGAACCCGGCGGCCCGGCGGCAAAACCGGACCGGTTACGGCTTTTTGGTGCTGGTGTTTTTCTGCCATTCGGTGATCTGAGGCGGCGTCAGGACCTGCTTGGCGATCTCCAACTTCACTTGGTTAAGGAAACCCTGATCGGCTGACAGGTCGATCGCTTTGCCGCCGGCAATCTTTTTTGCAACGGCCGCGCAGACGGTCCGAAGCTTGGCATCCTGATCGGGCGTCAGCAGAAGAACATTGAACTCCGGCCCTACGATCTCATAGAGCCGGGCGGTATAGAAGATGCTCTTCTGTTCCGGCGTGAGAAGCTTGAACGCGTCTCCGAAAAACTTGTTGTCGTACTCAGTCCGCAATTTCTTGATCTGGTCCGTCTGGGCGGCCCCCTTGACCGCATTTTCTATGTTCGCCTTTGCCTTGGCGTAAGGCGTGCCATCCTTCAGGCCGTCGAGCTTCTCCTGGAAAATCTTGAGCATTTTTTCCTTCTGCTCGTCCGTGAGTTTGGCCTTTTCCTTGCGAGCGTCGTCCAGCTTGAGTGCGTCGGCCTGCTGGTCGATCATTCTGTCAAAATCGACGAATTTAATCAGATCGCCCATGTCGGCCTTGATGGTCCGGTCCGCCTTGAACCTGGCGAATTCCGCGGATATGGCGCTTACCGGAGGCTTGGTGTCGGCCGGTTTGGGGTCTGGGGGCTTGGGCGGCGTTACCGCAACCTTTTCCGGCCCCGGCGCCGTTGCGGCCACCTGAGTCGCGGCTCTGCCTCCGGACCCGTCGGGTTTCAGGCTCCCGGTCGGTGTGAACGAGCCGTCGACCAGGACAAAGCAGTCGTAGCAGGCGTTGCCGGCCTCCGACTGCTCCAGCCGAAAGGTGGTCTTGCCGGCGTTTAGCTTCACGTCGCCCAGCGAAACCCAGTTCACGCAGATATTCTTGGCCAGTTCTTCGCCGGCGCCGTCCAGCAGCGTGCTGCTTTTGCCGCAGTCAACCCACGCCCCCTCGCCGAATCGCCACTTGAACGGCCCGTGCTTCCAGAATCTTCGGGCAAAGAATTTATATGTCCCGTCCCTGGGCACATCCACTTCATATTCAAGGAACGCCCCGGCCGGAAGGCTTGTCGCCCCGAACCATTTGCCCGCGGATAGAGGCTCGGCCTTGTACCAGCCGCCCTTGGCAAGAGCATCGGTCGTGGGGAAGTCCGTCTTCGTGTAATTCTCGCCTTCCCACCAGACAAAACCGACCTTGGCCTTATCAGTGGCAGGCTGTTCCTGCCCCAAAACCACAAGGGCAAAAACCGCCCCGAAAAGCAGTGTAACTCCGGCAGTCCGCAGCATTTCAGCCTCCTTCGGCTATCGCGGTTTTCTCGGGAAACCCTTTCCCGATTCCAGACATGATTTGAAATCTTCTAAAACATCGCCAACTAATGTAATTATACGTTCTTGCGCTTGATATAGCCAAAGAATAAATCAGATTCTCATCCCAAAATCGTGGTGAATAAGAGGCGGCTTTGCAACATAACGCCGTTGCGTTTGGCGTTACGGCCGCCGGCATGTCCGGTTACATGAGGTTGTATTGCTTCTTATCTTCTTGGAGCTGGAGTGGCGGTATTTTTCTGCCATTCGGCGATCTGGGGCGGAGTCAAAACCGCCCTGGCGATTTCCATCTTGACGGCGGCGAGAAAAGCCTGATCGGCTGACAGATCCACGGGCTTGCCGCCGGCAATCCGTTTGGCCACGCTCGCGCAGACGGTCCGCAGCTTGGCATCCTGGTCGGGCGTCAGCAAAAGAACGTTGAATTCCGGCCCGACGATCTCATAGAGCCGGGCGGTGTAGAAGATGCTCTTCTGTTCGGGCGTGAGAAGCTTGAACGCGTCCCCGAAAAACTTGTTGTCGTACTCCGTCCTCAAGCTCTTGAGTTGGCTCGCCTGTGCGGTCCTGTCCCGGACTGTGCTTTCTATGTTCGCCTTCGCCTTGGCATAAGGCGTGCCGTCCTTCAGGCCGTCAAGTTTCTCCTGGAATATCTTGGCCAGTTTTTCCTTCTGATCGGCGGTGAGCTTGGCCTTTTCCTTCTGGGCGTCGGTCAGCTTGAGGGCTTCGGCCTGCTGATCGATCATCTTGTCAAAATCGGCGAATTTAACCAGATCGCCCAGATCGGCCTTGATGGTCCTGTCGGTAAACTGGGCAAACGCGGGATCGCCGCCTCCTCTGGTCCTGGCATCTCTTCCGCCGGCGTTTGCGGGCCTGGTCGTCGCTTGGGGACCTGCGGCCGAAAATGCCAATGAGGATGCCAGAAAAATCAGCCCTGTCGCCGTTACCGCCAGAAATGCCATGCGAGCCATATCTCACCTCTCTGAAAAGGAGTTATTTCGCCGGAAATAACCTTTCCGGACGTTCAGGCTGAATCCAAACTGAATTATAACAGATTCCGGCCTTGTAAAACACTTTTTCTGGACAAAAAAACACCGCCCTCATATGACTATATATCAGTATCTTCCGCGGGATAAAAGGGTTCAAAGAATTTATCTGCTCAAAAAGTCGCAGATGCCGTCGGCGATGGCCTGGGCCAGCCTGGCCTGATACGGCGAACTGACGAGCTTCGCCGCCTCGGCGCGATTGCTCAGATAGCCTGTTTCGACAAGAATAGCGGGTATTCGGGTATTTGTGAGCACTCTCAGGCCGCGGTTGTCAGGCCGGACGGATTGCCTTGTTGTCCCGGCCGCAGAGAGACGCTGGGACACACAATTGGCGGCCTTGACAGCCTGGCCAGGCGCCGAGGCTGGATAGATCACCTCGTAGCCGCTGACGGAGGAATTATTTGAGGAATTGGAATGGATGCTCACAAACAGGCTCGCCCCGCTGCGATTGGCGATATTCACCCTGTCGTCGAGGTCCACGGCGCGGTCGGAAGTGCGGGTCATGACAATCTCGATGCCCCGCTTGCGGAGCAATCCGGCGACCTCCGAAGCCAGGGCAAGATTAACCGTCTTTTCAGGATGGCCCGCGGCGACGGTTGTGCCTGGGTCGTTCCCGCCATGGCCAGCGTCGAGAACCACCTTGCCGGAGAGTTTCCTGATCTGAGGCGGCGGCTGGACCTCGACGGCATTCTGCCGACCCGTCTTGCGGAGGGCCTGACGTATCA
>JACRIL010000088.1 GCA_016235825.1 Planctomycetota bacterium | reverse complement strand
TAAAGTCTGGCTTCCCCTCGCTGCTGCCGCACAATCGCGCGGAGGCCGTCCCGTTCCGTGAGAGACAGTTGCAGATTCATGCAAATAACATCGGACGGTAAGGATGAACAACTGTATCAAAACTTATGGCGAGCTGCACTAATCTATTCCAGTCAGTTCATTCCACACATTACAATCCACTTCCTTGGGCTCCGAAAAAACACTTCCGGCTTCGCCGCAAGTCTGCACCAGGCAAACCCGCATAGGACGGTTGTTGCCGTACTGAAGAAACCTTAAAAGCAGTTCTGGAATCACGGCAGGCAGTAATTTATACTTGATGGTTTGGAACCAATGCAGATTAGCATGGAATCGATACTGAAGGAAATAGAGTTCGAGCGGCTCAGTCCGTTTCAGCGTGCGGTCAAGCGCGCCCTGATCAACCCGCTGGCGAACTATCTGCCGGCCGGGCTGCTCAAGGACCTGCTGCGCCTTGGCAAGAGCGAGCTTGCGGCGGCCAATTGGGTGAACCCGGGCGGCTGGCGGAGCATGGTGATAAGCTATCGGGGCGAGGCGAAGGAGCCGGCCGACAGAATTCTCATCAAGGGCGGCACGATCCCGATGGCGCTGCGGAACCGCCGCAAGCTGGCGGGGCGCGTGATCGCCGAGCTGATCGACGCCTGCCAGTCGCAGCCGGTGCACGTGCTTTGCCTGGGCGCCGGGCCGGGGCATATCATCAACGACGCCCTCGCGCGCGCCAGGCGCCAGGCCGACGCGACGCTGGTGGACCTCAACCCCGATTGTTTCGAGTACGGCCGGCAGCTCGCCCTTCAGATGGGCACGGCTGACAGGATACGATTCATCCAGGGCGATGCCCGACAGGTCAAGACCATGCTCGACCGCCCGATCGACGTCGTCAAAATGATCGGCATCTGCGAATATCTCGACGACGCGATCATCGTGGACATCGTTTCGGCGGTGGCGGGCGTCATGAGGCCGGGCGGGGCGATAGTTTTCAACAGCATATCCCGCGCGCACGGGACCGACCGGTTCTTCCGCCGCGTCTTCGGCCTGCATATGATCCATCGGACGGACAGGCATCTGGAAGGGCTGATGGCAAAGGCCGGGTTCGCGGATTTCTGCCGGCTGGACGAGCCGCTGGGCGTCTACCAGGTGATCGTCGGACGGGTGAAGCGATGACGGATATCTCGGTGCCATGGGGCCGCGAGGAGCTCAAGATCGACCTGCCGGCGAACTGGACGATCCAGCAGGTGGCCCAGGGCCAGTTCCGCACGGCGCCCGAAAACTGGAAAGAGCGTCTGGCGATGTCGCTCTGCCAGCCCGACAGCGGCCTGCCGCTGCCCAAGCTCCTGGCGGCAAGGCAGCACGGCAGGATCGTCATCGTGCTGGAGGACATAACGCGGCACAGTCCGCTGGAGGCGATAGTCGATGTGCTGCTGGCCGAACTGCGGCATTGCAAGATCAAGGATGAGCAGATCGGGATTCTTTTCGCCAACGGCATGCATCCGGCCATGACGCCGGAGCAGGTCGCATCGCGGCTGGGCAAGGCCGCCGACGGCATCAAATGGCGATGCAATCCGTGGCATGACCGGTCGGCCTACGTGCGGCTGAAAGGCAAAGGCCTGCCGGACCTTTGGGTGGACAAGCACCTGGCGGCGGCCGACCTGCGGATAGCGGTGTCGGCGGTTACGCCGCATTTGCAGGCGGGTTTCGGCGGCGGTTACAAGATGTTTTTCCCAGGCTGCGCCAACCGCGGCACGATCCGCGGGCTGCACAGGCTCGGCGTGGATCGCGTTCCCAGGCCGCTGGCCGGAACCGAGGCGCAATCCAACCCGATGCGCCAGGCCATCGACGCGGCGGGGCAGATTCTCGACGCCAATCACGGCACGAGCTTCTTCGTGCATTACCTGCTGGACCAGAACGATCTGCCGTCGTTTATCGCGGCGGGCGAGCCGATGTCCACCCAGCGGATGGTCGCCAAGCAGTGCGCGGTGGATTGCGGAGTGGTCATATCGGCCCCGGCCGACGTGGGCATAATCAACGCCTACCCTCGCGACTTCGACATCTGGCAGTCGTTCAAGTGCATCGCCAACACCCGCTGGGCGGTGCGGGCCGACGGCATCATCATCTGTCTGACCCGCTGCGAGGGGGGGATGAACAACGTCAGGCCGCCGGCGATCTGGCCGGCCGGCCCGGCCTGGACCCGCAAATTCGTCAAACTGCTGGGGGCCGACAATATCGCCTCGATGCTCATCCGCTTCGTGCCGGGCCTTGCGGGCGACGCGGCGTTTTTCGTCCGCCTTGCCGCCCAGACCGCCCATCGCAACCCGATCTTCATGGTCGCCCCGCCGCTGGCCGCGGCTGGCCAGAAGTTTCCGTCCGTCGAAATCATGTCCGGCGCCGAACAGGCCGTCCGGGCCGCCGACGCCATACTTGGCCCCAAGCCGCAGCGGGTCGTCGTCTTCCCGACCGGCGGCATAACCTATCCTATAACGCCTGGCGGGAGAATCGGATGACCCGCCCCGACTGCGACAGGCTTGCCGATCTCCAGGACGTCCTGAAAATAAGCAGATCGATGGTTGCGGCGGCAAATCTGGACGATCTGCTGGAGCTTATCGTCCGCGAGGCGGTCCGGCTGCTTTCGGCCGAACGGGCGACGCTCTTTCTGCACGATTCAAAAACGCACGAGCTTTACACCCGCACGATCGCCGGCGGACAGGCCTTCAGGGTGCCCGACGACATGGGAATCTGCGGCCAGACCATTAAAACCGGCAGGACGATCAACGTGCCCGACGCCTACGCCGACAGCCGCTTCAACCCCGACGTGGACCGCAAGACCGGTTTTCGGACCCGCAATATCCTGTCGGTGCCGCTCCGCGATTTCCAGGGCGGCCTGGTCGGCGTGCTCCAGGTGATAAACAAGCGCCAGGGCCCGTTTGATGAATACGACGTGGCGCTGGGCGAGGTCCTGGCGGCGCAGGCCGGCGTGGCGATCCAGCGGGCATGGCTGATCGAGCAGTACGTCGAGAAGCAGAAGATGGAGCGTGCCATGCAGATCGCCCGCGAGATTCAGCAGAATCTCTTTCCGCAGGAAAGCCCGCGGGTCTGCGGGTTCGACGTGGCGGGATTCGCCAGCCCGGCCGACGAAACAGGCGGCGATTCCTACGACTTCATGCCGCTGCCCGATGGGCGGTGGATGTTCATCGTCGCCGACGCCTCCGGGCACGGGATAGGCCCGGCCATCGTAATCGCCGAAACCCGGGCCATGCTGCGGGCGGTTTCGCTCGCCTCGCCGGGCGGGTGCGACATATCGGTCATCCTGCGGACGGTCAACTCGCTTCTTCAGGCCGATATGCGAAGCAGCAGGTTTGTAACCTGTTTTTACGGGCTGCTGGACCCGCTGTCGGCAACACTGAAATACGCTTCCGCCGGTCATGGACCCCTGATCTTCTACGACAGCGCCGACAAATCCATCCATCAGGTCGCGCCGAAATCGGTTCCGCTGGGAATCCTGGACGACACCGAGTATGGCGAGATAGATTTGCGTGATTTCGCGCCCGGCGATTTTCTGGCCATCATCACCGACGGCTTTATCGAGGCGGTTGACGGACGGGACGAGCAGTTCGGCGTAGAGAGGATCCAGGACATGCTGCGAAAGTGCAGCGGCATGGAGTCGCGGCAGATCGTAGCCAGGCTGTACGACGAGGTCAGCCGGTTTGCAGGAGGCCGGCCGCAGGCCGACGACCTGACCGCACTTGTCATAAGGCGCAAATAAAAACCGCCGGCCTGGCCGCTGCCAGACCGGCGATTTTTTTCACTTTACTCGTTCACGGTCGCCCGTGAATGAGTGAATAAGACTTCAAAACTCATTCTGCCGGCTTTGCTGGCGCGTCGCCCCTGGGCTTGTCGCCGCCGGGCCTGCCGGGCCGCTTGGGGGCTTCGGTCGTGGCCTCGATCTTGGTGGCCGTGCCCTCGGCGGGGGTTACCTTGACGAACAGCCCTTCCTTCAGGTCGGCAAGCTTGGCTTCTTTGCCGTCGAGCGTTACGACGGTCTTGTCATCTGTGGCGACCTTGACGTTCTCGACTTTCTCGCCTTCCTTGACCCTCTTGAACGGCGTAACTTCAAGCACGCCCTTGTCGTCGGCGGCCTTGGCGACCTTGCCGACCAGCGGTTTCGGCTGGTCCGCTTTTGGCGGATCTGTTTTTGGCGCGTCTTGAGCGACAACGACCGTCCCGACAACCAGCCCCAATACAGCCACAACTGCCAGCATCAATGCGACGTTCTTCATACGACTCCCTTTCAGAGAAAAACCAGCAAGTCTTCGCAAGCCGACGCGACACCGCGTTCATATGCCGCCCCGACCTCTGGTTCATTGCAGTCTTTTTCGCCAAACGCATGACCCCTGATTATATTGCACCAATGTCAGATTTTATAAAAAACCGCCGGCCTGGCCGCAGCCAAACCGGCGTTTTTTTGCAAGCATCCGCGGTTACCCGCGAATGTGCGAATCAGAGATCAAACCTGATTTAATGGTGCGGGGCGGGGGCAGGGGCGTCGCCCTTGGGGGCATCGCCGCCGGGCCTCTTGTGTTCCGGCCCCTTGGTGCTGGCCTCGATCTTTGTGGCCGTGCCTTCAGCCGGAGTTACCCTGACGAAGTAGCCTTCCTTCAGATCGGCGACCTTTGCCTCTTTCTGATCGAGCGTTACGACGGTCTTGTCATCCGTGGCGACCTTGACGTTCTCGACTTTCTCGCCTTCCTTGGGTTTCTTCATCGGCGTAACTTCGAGCACACCCTTGTCGTCGGCGGCCTTGGCGACCTTGCCGACCAGAGGCTTTGCCTCAGGCTTTGGCGGCGCATCTTGAGCGACCAGAACTGTTCCGGCCACCAGCCCCAATACAGCCACAACTGCCAGCATTAATGCGACGTTCTTCATACGACTCCCTTTCAGAGAAAAACCAGCAAGTCTTTGCAAGCCGACGCGACACCGCGTTCATATGCCGCCCCGACCTCTGGTTCATGGCGCTATTTGTTCAAAACGGATAAACCCTGATTGTATTGCAAAAACTTTACAAATTCCATCATCATCTTATTCCTCTTCTCCGCTGTTTTTACATGCTTCCGGCGGATCGCCGGCCGCAGATCCGGTTTTCGACGTTTATGCGCCTGCTTTTGGCGTTTCGGCCCTGACCTTCTCGATCCGTTCGGCAACGCCCGCAACAATCGTAACTTTGACCCTGTCGCCTTCTTTCAGATTGGCCGGCCTGGCCTCCTTGCCGTCGATCATTACGACGGTCTTGTCGTCGGTGGCAACCTTCACCCCGTCCTTGTTCACGTCGGTCTTGTCCTTGGGCAGAATGACCAAAACGCCCTTTTCATCGGCGGCCTTGACAATCTTGCCGTATAGCATGACGGGTTTTTTTTCACCGGCGTCGCCGCTTCCGGCAACTGCCGCCGCGGCCGCCAGGCCCAGCGCTGCCATGAGCATCGGCGCCAATACGATTTTTCTCATCAGGACTTCCTTTCAGAGAATACGAATCCGCAGGTCTTTTTCCCATGTCGGCACGGCTTTGCGTCAGCCGGGCCGGCATATGGCTTGAACACCACGGTATTATACCATTTTTGAAGACGGTTTTCAGCTTTCAATGGCATTCCTGATCGCCCTGGCAAGTTCATCGGGGCTGAAAGGCTTTCGCAAAAGGTGGCAGGGGCTGGCATTGTCCCTGTCCTGGATCTCGGCCAGATCGGTATAGCCGGTGATATAAAGTATCTTCATGTCCGGCCGGGAAGCCTTGAGCACATCGGCCATTTTCCGACCGCTCATCTCCGGCATGACCATGTCGGTTACAAGCAGATCGATTTTGCCGTCAAACTGTTCGGCCAGCGGAATCGCTTTTCTGGGATTCGCCGCCTCCATCACCCGGTAGCCGCGCGACCGGAGAATCCTTGTAACCAGTTCGCGGACCGCATCCTCGTCCTCGACGAACAGGATTGTTTCGCCGTATTTGCCGCTCTGGCGGTCGTCCCCGGCCGCGACATCGGGCGCATCCTCGGGAGCGGCCAGCGGCAGGAAAATTTTCACCGTCGTGCCGCGGCCCGGCTCGCTGGAAACGGCGATATGTCCGTCGCTCTGCTTGACGAATCCGTAAACCATGGCCAGGCCCAGCCCGGTGCCTTTGCCGAGGGGCTTCGTCGTGAAGAAAGGCTCGAATATCTTCCTTAGCGTATCCTTATCCATTCCGACGCCGGTGTCGGTAATGCCCGTAAGGACGTATTTGCCCGGCCTGACGCCCAGATTGGCCGCGCAGTACGCCTCGTCCAGGGTAACGCCGGATGTTTCGATCAGCAGGCTTCCACCCTCCGGCATGGCGTCGCGGGCGTTCACGACCAGGTTCATCAGGGCCTGCTCGAACAATCCCCGATCCGCCCGGACGTACGCCGGCGTCGAGGCCGTCCTGATCTCAAGGGAGACGTCCTCCCCGATAAGCCGGGCCAGCGGCCCCTTGAATTCCTCCAGCACCCGGTTGAAGTCCATGACCACCGGGTGCAGAATCTGCTTTCTGCTGAAGGCCAGCAATTGATTGGTCAGCGTGGCCGACCGCTCCGCGGCGTGCATGATCTCCTGGATCAGCGACTGCTGCGGATCGCCGGCGCCCATGCCCCCAAGCAGCAGTTCGCAGTAGCCGTTGATGACCGTAAGCTGGTTGTTGAAGTCGTGCGCGATTCCGCCGGCCAGCCTTCCCACCGCATCCATCTTCTGGGCCTGCCGGAGCTGATTTTCCAGCTCGATCTGCTCGGTAACATCGTGCTTGACGGCGACGTAGCTGACGATCTGTCCGGATGCGTCCCGGATAGGCGATATCGTGGCGTTCTCCTCGAACAGCTTTCCGTCCTTCCTCCGGTTTATGATCCTTCCGTTCCAGACGTTTCCGGCGTTGAGCGTCAGCCACATTTCCTGATAGAAAAATTCGTCGTGCCTGCCGCTCTTGAGGAATCGCGGATTTTTCCCGATCGCCTCGTCCCGGGAATAGCCGGTGATCTTCTCGAAGGCGGGATTGACGTACTGTATCACGCCGTTTTTATCGGCGATCATTATGGCGTCGGCGGCGTGTTCGACGCCCCGGGCCAGCCTGGCCAGTTCGTCCTCCGTCTTTCTCCGCTGAATCAATCGCCACATGCCGTCCATCAGCAGCGTCAGTTGGCGCACGTCGGACTCATCGTAAGGTTCGGCTTTGTTTCCGACCCCGGCGACGGCGACGATATGCTGCCCGTCGAAGATGGGGACGCTCATATGCCTTTTCAGCGCAATGTGCCCCTCGGGGCACCCTTTTTTCAGCGGGCTGGGCGATTCATAGTCATTCGTGATGATGGCTTTGCGCTGCCTGACGGCCTCGCCCAGCAGCCCCGCTGTTTTCACCGGATGTTCAAGCGATTTGTCCGATATCCGGCATTCTTCCATCACCTGGCGGGACCAGGAAAACATTGTGAGCATCGTCTCATCCGGACTCGTGAAGGCGACGCAGCCGATGGTGCTGTTGGTCAGCCTGACGCCCTGCTCCATGGCGAAGTCGATTATCTCCTTCGTGGAAGTCGACAACAACTGGTTGAGATCAACCAGCGCCTTCATCCGCAGTTCGTCAAGTCTGGCGGCATCCTGGGCTTTTTTGCGCTCCGTTATGACGCGGACGTTGGCGCGATGTCCCAGCCTGCGGCCATGTTCGTCGTATATCGGGCGCCACGAAACGGCACACCAGATAATCTGGCCGTCCTTGCGTGTGATTCTGAACTCGATGTTGCGTCCTTCCGTGCCCGCGACCGCTTCGCTGAAAAATTTCTGTATTTTGCGCCGATCATCGGGGTGTATCAATGGAATCGGATAATCCGGCATGGCCAGGCATTCATCCGGAGAATAACCCGTAACCCGCTGAACGGCGGGATTTACCCACAGAAGTTTGCCTTCAGGGCTGATCCAGGTTTCCCAGTCGTACGTGTAATTGGCGATGGCGCGGAACTTTTCCTCGCTCCGGCGGAGGGCCTGTTCGGCCTTGCGGGCCTCGGTAACCTCGTGAAAAACCAGGACGGCGCCGGTTACCTCGCCGTCTTTGCCGCGCATGGGAGCGGCGCTGTCGGCGATAGGAATTTCCCCGCCGCCGCGGGACAGCAGAACGGCGTCGCCGGCAAGGCTGGCGACCATCCCTTCCTTCAGGGCCTTTTCAACCGGATTGACTTCCGGAGGCTGACGGGTCTTTCCGTCGATTATCCTGAACACATCATTGACGCCCCTGCCGGCGGCTTCGGAAAGCTTCCAGCCCGTCAACTGCTCGGCAACCGGGTTCATGCGGGCCACCAGCCCATCTTCATCGACGACCAGCACGGCATCGCCTATCGAGTTGAGGGTTACGGCCAGATTGTCGCTGCTGCTGCGAAGGGCGTCTATGAGTTCCCGCGTACTGGCGATCATGGTGTTGAACGTGTTGGCGAGCAGTTTCGGTTCAGGCCCGCCGCCGCAATCGACGTGAACATCCAGATCGCCCCAGATGATCGACCTGGACGCATCGGTGAGCTGTTTGAGCGGGTGCATCAGCCTGCCGGAGATCAGCATCGAGATTCCTCCGGCGATCAGGCACATTCCGGCCATGCAAAGCAGCGCAGCGAGAATAAGCCGGCGCGCATACTGAAAAGCCTCTTCGGTAGGCTGTTCCACTATCACGAGCCAGTCCGTTTTTTCGGCCCTGGCAGCCGCGCCTGTAACGTCCTGATTTGTCAGCCCATGATATATATGCGGTTGGGCCTTGGCTTGCGGCGACATGTCAAAAAACTCGTCAGCCAGGTCCGGCCTGAAACCCGGGGGTACCTGAAGGTCCGGGCGTCCCTCGATCAACCATCCCTTTTTGTCCAGAAGGTACGCATAGCCGGTGGCGCCGATCCGCACGCCTGAAATTATGTAGTTCAGGTATTTCAGGTCGGCCTCCGCCAGCAGCATGCCGGCGACCTGGTCTTTTTTATCGCGCACGGGCACGGCAAAGATGATCGTCTTTTTTCCGGACGCGGGGGCGGATTGTGAAAAGCTGATGTAATCGCTTTTGCCGATTACGGCGGCCAGGAACGCGGGCCTGGTTGTTACGTCGCCGAGACCTGTTCCTTCCCGGCCTGCTGCCCAGACCTGGCAGAGCGTCTTGCCGTCGGCTGCGACGATCGCGGCTGCATGGTATGCGCTGTTGCTGGCAATCAGCGCGTCCAGCCACGTGGCCATGTCATTGCGGCTCATGTCCGCCAGGCCGCGGACGCGGGCCAGAAGATTGAGGTTGCCGGCAAGCGAATCAAGGTACCCGTCGACTTCCCTGGCGGTCTGGGCGCCTCTCTGGTGCATGCGGCGATGCAGGTCGTCCATATGAAACGACTGGAACGCGCAGATGAGCATCCCGGACGCGCATAATATCCCGGCAAGCACGGGCAACACCATCCCCAGGGCTATCTGGGAGCGTATCGGGATGTTCCTGATTCGTAGCATGAATTATCCGGAGTTCATTCCTTTGTTGCCGGCGACGATGCCGGAGCCGGAAGCGGTGATATCAGGCCGTCCAGCAGCGCCTGGCGGATATCGGCCAGTTTTTTTGCCTTGTCATTGTCGAGCGAACCCCGCAGAGGCGCCATATACATCACACCGTCCTTGAGTCCGAACTTGTATTGTTTTCCTTCCCAGCGCCCTTTGGCGACAAGCCTGGCGCCGTTCAGTATCAATTGGCTGTTGTCCAACACCGCACTGGTAATGACGGTTCTCGGCGACAGGTTGTATTGATCGACAATCCAACCGATGGTTTTTATGCCGGCCTCCCGAGCCAGAGCATGAATCGGTTTGCCGGCAGTATCGGCGTTAATCACGATCACGTCGAATTTCTCGGCGATGAGGGCTTTGCCCGCCTCGACACCTTTGTTCTGATCTGTCCACGTGCCCAGGAAAACGACTTTTGTTTCGATGTTCGGATTCACGAATTTGGCGCCTTGTTCAAAGGCGCGGGCCCGCTGAAGCATGTGAGGCAGATCCTCTCCGCCGACGAAGGCCGCCTTGCCCCGACTGGCCAGGCCCGCCGCCGCCCCGGCAAGGAAACCCATCTCTTCATTGCGAAAGGATATCGCTCCCAGGTTGCGGTTATTGCCGGGGTGTGCCTCCGCGAGCATGAATTTGACGGTTGGAAATTCGGCCGCAACGGCCTCAGCGGCCCCGTCATATTGACCGCCGTGTGCAATTATGAGATCAAACCCCCCCGCGGCATATCGTCTCAGTTCGGCCGGCGCCTGAGCGGGCGAAACTTTCTGGGAATAAGCCACTTCTGCCCCAAGCTCTTTTTTAACCAGCATCAGGCCGTTGTATCCCGCCGTATTCCAGCTCTGGTCGTCGATGGAATCCGGCAGGATCATCGCGACCCTGATATTTCCAGAGATCGCTTTTCCGTCTCCGGTGTCAGAACCGCCGGGAAAAATGTGAATCCCGGCCGCGGCCAGGACCACAAGGCCCAGAAATATCAGATAATGCGGTATGTATCGGGTTAGTTTCATGCCATTGGCTCTCAACGCGCGTTTCACATTATATCATCATAAAGAGGAGCTTTTTCTGCAAGGAATAATCATTATGTTGTATTGTCGTACTGGCCAAAATGATGCCAGGTTTAAAACAGAAGTCGTGGAGGTAAATACTACAACGCTATGAAGGCCATCTTGACCGTTTTGATAACACAATCCGGACCGCCTTATTCCGCCCCTTCAGGGCTTTACGAATCAATTACACCGATTTTCCCAGGGCGTTGCCCTGGGCTGTCATATTGTTGCCCCTTCAGGGCGAAACATTAAACGGCGAACCATTCATAAAGCCCCCTGCGCGAGAGCTTTTTGCATTATTGACATAACCTATTGTATTTGGCAAAGTTATCTTTCGCAACTGATGTTTCGTAAGGTAAAATTTGTTTTAACAGTACAATTTGGCTGCATGGAACAAAGACTTATAACGCAGATGCAAAAAGCT
>JACRIL010000087.1 GCA_016235825.1 Planctomycetota bacterium | reverse complement strand
CGCACAGTTGGCTGTTCTTCTGCCGCAGGCTGCGGGTGCGTTATGAAAAACGGGACGATATTCATCAAGCATTCCTCATCATCGGCTGCATTCTGATCTGCTGGTGCAAGATTCAGAGGTTTTGTTAGAGTGCCTAAATGCCAACTTCCGGAAACAGCCCGGCATGGAGCGCGACATACTCCAGCCCTTCACAATATTTGACGCCTGTGGCAGAGGAAAAGCTCCCGGAAAACCGGAAATTTCAGGCCGATCAGCTTTTTCCGCCGGGCGGCGGCGGTTGAGAGGCCGGTCCGGGCTGCAAAGCCGGGCCGGAAGAGGCGGCCGGGATAGCCGGGGCGGTGGCGGCGTATAACCGGTTTGACGATTTCTGGTGGATCAGGCTGAATGAATTCCATTGATCTTCGCAATCTGGTGCTGTCAACCATCGGCGAGTGCCTGTGGGGTTTGAACGCCGCGCTGGTGTCAAGCGCGACCGTGCTGCCGATGCTCCTTCGCCGTTTTAACGCCGGCGATGAATGCATCGGGGCGATCCAGGCCGTCGAGGCCGGCGGCGTGCTGCTGCCGCAGATACTCGGGGCTTACATCTTCCACTCCCGGAAAAAACTCAAAAAATACATGGTCCTCTGGCATTTCGCGACGATGATCCCTTTCCTGTTCTGCATGGCCGGCGTGGTGTTCGTCTCGCCATGGCTGCCTGACTGGGCGGTCTGGACCTGCCTGCTGGGCTTTTTCGCCCTGTTTATGGTCAGCATGGGAATAGTTGCGGCGGCCTGGCTGGACTGGGTGGCCCACATATTCCGGGTGGAGATGCGCGGCACGGCGCTGGGACTGGGATTTTGCGGGGCCTCTGTCGCCGGCGTGCTCGGCGGGCTGATCGCGTCGCGGCTTATTGGGGATTGTCTGGCGAAGAATCCGGCCGGCAACGAGGTCTTCGGCCTGCTGTATCTTCTGGCGGGCGGCATGGCCGGGCTTTCGATCCTGACGTTCGCTTTCATTTACGATCCGGGCCAGTATCAGCCGTCGGACAGCCCGCGACTTACGACGGCGAACCTTGTTTCGCGAATCCGGGAAAGCCTGAGCGATCCGAATTACAGGCGGTTCCTGGTCGGCCGGCTGATTGCGGCATGCGGATTCTGCATGATGCCTTTTGTGGCGGTCTATTATCATTCCGGTGCCGGAGGCGGCTTGGACGTCAGCACGGTCGTCCTGTGCGGCGTGGCGTTCACGGCCGGCCAGGCGATCAGCAGTCTGCTTCTGGGCAGGCTTGGCGACCGGCTGGGCCATCGGCTTGGAGTGCTGGTCGGGGCGTGCACGCAGGTGGCGGCGCTTGGCTGGGCCCTTGCGATGCCCGGTGTGGCCGGATGTGCCGCGGTTTACCTGCTGGCGGGCATTGTGGCCGGCAGCGGCCTGGTGTCGCACATTAACATGATGTTCGAGACCTGCCCGCACCGCAGCAGGATAGCGCACCTGACGGCCGGCAACCTGATTGTCGGCGCGGGGGCGATCCTGGCGCCGCTGGGCGGAGGTTGGATCGCCGCCCATCATGGAATCCGCCTGCTTTTTTTGATATGCATGGGCCTCAGCGCCGCGGCGGCGGTCTGGGTCGGCCTGTTCGTCCGAGAGCCCAGAAAGATGGCCGTTCTTTCCGGCGAAGAAGATGAACCTCCTTGAGAACGTGTGGATTTTCAGGTCGGGCTGGTCTGGAGTTCGGCCGGCAGGTGCGAACACTCGTTGACGCCCACGACCTGCACGCGGCCGTTGGAACCCACGACGAACGACGTGATCGCGCAATTGTGCGTCTGGACGTACGCCCAGGTGCTCATCGGGATATTCAGCGCCTGGCAGACCACGCACCGCACCAGGTTGCCGTGCGACACCAGCACCTCGTGGCAGACGCCCCTTTGCGACTTGCGGAAGAACCATTTCCACAGAGTGTCCATCCGCTGCATGACGTCGGCGGCCCGGCCGTTGTTCAGCCCGCTGACGTCGATCTCGCGAAGCAGCGAGGTCGGCTTGAGCGGCACGCCCGGCAGCGCCGATGCGATGATCTGGGCCGTCTGGACGCACCGAAGAAGGTCGCTGGTGTATATCGCCACGACGTTGAACTGCTTGAGATATTCCGCCGTCAGACGCGACTGGACCCTGCCGGTGTCATCCAGCACGCCGCCCAGCGTGGTATTGTCCGCGCCGGGCACGTACGTCCCGTGCCGGACGAAATGAAGGTATCGGCGGCGTATCCCGTCTGTCATCGAAAACCCAGGCTCTCTGGCATGCCTATTGATTATATCGGATTTTTACGGGAAGTTTTATTGAATTCCTGCCGGAGATTTGCTGCGGCCGGATGTTCTTCGGGGATGCATGGCAGCATAAAAGCCGTTTGAGCCGGCGTTTTATCATCTGCGGTGATGGTCGTCGCCGTGCCTGTCATCCCGGCGTCTGTCATCCCATCGCCTGTCGTTCCAGTGCCGGTTATCCCAGCGTCTGTCATTCCATCGCCTGTCATCGCAGTATTTGTTGTCCCAATATTTGCCATACCCGATCCTGTATTCGGTGTATCTGACGTTGGAGACGCCGTCATCCCAATAATAATCATCCGAAGCCCTGATAGCATAGCGGCTGCGATCACAACCAACTGCTGCCAGCGTCAGAACCATTGCAATTCCCAACCCCAAAATCGCCTTCGACGTGTTCATTTTCGATCTCCTCTCTATCTTTACAGACAACTGTTTTTGGCAACAGTTAGGGAAAAACGACTGACCGGTCAGTCGGATATTATTGGGCTAATACAACCTTTTGTTTATAATGCCGTTATGACGCCCGGACTGGACAAGATTTTTGCATGCCCATATTGCGGCGACTTGGCCCGCATAGCAACTATTCGCTCCGGCAATACCTTCGGGGCGATATTCTGGACCGACGGCAGGATGCAGGCCCCCATGCTGCCGGAACTGCCGCCGGCCGCGCGATGCGAAAAATGCCGGAAATTTTTCTGGATCGACGAGGCCCGGCCGGTCGGTGAAACCCCGACGTTGGAAGGCGGCGACCCCTGGCCGCAGGCGAAACACGTCGGGCAACTTTCTGAAGACGATTTTTATGAGGCGATAGAATCGGGCCTGGCGGCGACGGCCCATCAGGAACTCATCCTGCGGCGGCTGGCGTGGTGGGCGGGCAACGACCCGCATCGTCAGGTTTACAACACCGGCCGGCCCGGCGCAGACAACAGGCAGCAGCGATTCCTGGACAATCTCCGCCGCATGATGCAACTGCTGGACGAGGCCGACGACGAGCAGCGGCTCTTCAAGGCCGAGGCGGCCAGACAGATCGGCCTGTTCAGCCAAGCCGCCGGACTGCTGGAAAAACCTTTCGACGGCAGGCTCAAACCCTACGCCGACCTGATCGCCCGCCTCGCCGCCGCCGGCGATTCCACGCTCCACCCGCTGCCTTAACAGCCCGATGAAATGTGCCGCGGACCAGACGCCGGTTCTACTGCGATACGGCCTTTCATTCAACCGGGTCGTAGCCGCCCTTGCAGAACGGATTGCAGCGAATCAACCGCCAGAGGCCTTTGAGGGTTCCTTTTATCGCCCCGTATTTTTGGAGCGACTGGATCATGTAGCTGCTGCACGTCGGAATGAATCTGCACTGCCGGCCCAGCAGCGGCGAGAGCGTCCACTGGTACAGACGGACCATGAGTATCAGCGTCAGCCGCGGCAGGAGGATGATCCGCCGAACGGCGCCGCCGGCAGAATATCCGCCAGGCAGGCCGACCGGTTGTATATCAGGCCGACCAATTGACTGATTGTTGTTATTTTTTCCAGCCATTCGTACTCTATCAACACCACCAATTCCGATTTGTTTTTGGCTTATCCCGGTTTTCTTATTGCGCCCCTTCAGGGCTTTACGAATCAATCGCACCGATTTCCCAGGGCGTTGCCCTGGGCTATAATATTTCGCCCTTTTCAGGGCTAAAATCTGTCGGCTGGCTCTCCATGCCTTTAATTGCCAATTTTAATCGTCTGCATAATTTCGCCGCCCCAAAGGGGCGTAATATTAAAGCCTGGGGCAACGCCCCAGGAAATCGTCCACACCCAAATTATCAAGCCCTGAAGGGGCGAAATAAATTCGCCGTTTGATCGCCTAACCAACTATGTGGTTAAACCTGACCGTGCAGCCTTGCAACGTTCAGCACTGTGAACTTCCTTTTCCCGCGAGCCTCGCCGCCAGGGTCCGCAGCGAGTTTTTCAGATCTTCAAGCGTCGGACAGGCCGACCGGCGCGGCACGATCACGTAATCGATCCCGGCCGGCAATTCCGGCCGCACCAGTCTGAACGCCTCGCGGCAGAGCCGCTTGATTCTGTTCCGCCGCACCGCATTGCCATACCGCACCGAGACCGTAACAGCCATCCGCGACTCGCCAGCCGGCGAATCTCCATCCTGCCGCCCGGCCGCATGGCCGGCCTGACAGCCATCCTGAACTTCAACATCCCGCCCCGCCAGTCGCAGCGTGATAAACCGGTCCGACGCATGCAGGCCGGAGTCAAACGCCCGGGCGATATCTTTCTGTCGCCTTAACCGCCGCTTTTTGCCGATATTATATCTCATGGGCAGGTTGCCCGATTCTATCAGGCTCGCCGACCCGCCCGCCAGACAAATGGATTTGCCGGAACCTTAAAAAAGGAGCGCAAGGATGCGCGATATCCGCCACATTCTGAAAATCCTGATGCTGCCCGCAGTTCTCGCCGCCGGCTGCGAGGGCATGAAATTCAGCTTTATATTTCCGACCGCTGCCGACACCCGCTATGCCAGCGCCCAGAACCTCGTCAAGGAAGGTAAAACCGGCCAGGCAATCGCGGAACTGTCCCAGGCCGTCAAGGCCGATCCGGGGCATGCGCCGTCGTGGGAGGCGATGGGCGACATCCATCGCCGCCAAGGCCGCTGGGACAAGGCCTGCGAGGAATACCAAACCTGCGTCAAGGTCGATCCCTACCGCTTCCGCCCGCACTATCATCTGGGCCTGACATATCAGACCCTCGCCGACTCGGCCGGCCGGCCGGAGGATCGCCGCAAGCAGCTTGAGCAGGCCATCAACGTCTATCTTCGCGCCCTCGTGATCCAGGGCGACGACTTCGACACGCACCTCAATCTCAGCTATTGCTATTACAGCCTGGGCAAGTATCCGCTGGCGGAAAAGCACTGCCAGGCCGCTCTCCAGATCGAGCCGACAAATCCCAAGGCCCATTTCAACATGGGCGTCCTGAACGAGGCCCAGGGCCGTTTCGACCGCGCCGCGATATCATATGCCAACACGGTCGAACTGGACATAAACAACGCCCAGGCCATGATGGCGATGGCCATGCTGAACATCCGGCAGCACCATTACAAAAAGGCGGGCATCTGGCTGAACAAGATCGTGCAATTCCAGCCGGACAATGCGACGGCCTGGGGCAGGCTCGGCCTGTGCCATTACCGCATCGGCGATCACGACAAGGCGCTGGCCGCGTTCCGCAGCGCCGCAAATGCCCGGCCCAACGACCCCGACCCGCACCGCGGCATCGGCGTCGTGCTCATGGGCAAATTCCTCGCCGACCCGCAGCGGACCGACCTCCGCGACGAGGCGATCGGGGCATGGAACAAATCTCTGGAACTCAAGCCCGGCCAGAAGGACCTCATCGACCTGATCGACAGATATGCCCCGCGGCCGGCTCCGCAGTGATGTTTGCGATATCCTCTTGCATTTCCGTGGAGCTATACGTATAATTTAACGTGGGCAGTACGTGTCGGAGAATACGCCATGACTAAATTGACATTAAGCGTGGATGAAGCGGTGGTCGAAAAAGCCAAGCAGATCGCTCATGCCAACAACACAAGCGTATCCGCCATGTTCAGCCAGTACGTGCAGTCCATGTCAGCCCGGCGTTCACGTCCGATCAGGATCGGCCCGCTCACGCGATGACTCAGCGGCGTGATCAAATTGCCCAAGGGCAAGGATTATAAAGAACTTCTCGCCGACGCCCTCGCCGACAAATACGGATCAGCCAGATGAAGGTATTCCTTGATACAAATGTCTTGCTGGACGTGCTCGCCCGGCGCGAGCCTTTCTATTCCGACTCCGTCAAAATCTGGACGCTTGCGGAGGCCGGCCATCTGGTCGGATTTGCATCCACCTTGAGTTTTCCGAACCTGTTCTATCTGTTGCGCAAAGCCAAAGGCCCAAAAAACGCCCTTAAAACTATTGGCATTCTCAGGGACATCTTCAGTCTCGTGCCGCTGGACGCGCAGATCGTCAATCAGGCGATTGATTCCGATATCGCCGATTTTGAAGATGCCATTCAATTTTTCAGCGCCCTGCACGCCGATGCCGCTGCTCTCATAACTCGCAATCCCGGAGACTTTCCAGGCACTGGCGTTGCTATTCAGACGCCCGCCGAATTCCTTGCCACAAATTTTCCGGGATAACGGCGGAATTCTGCTCTCGGCAAATGCCCATTAAAAAGAGGCCCTGACCGTTGTGGGTCAGGGCCGTGAGCCGCGTTGTGGCGGCCTGTTAAAGTTTTGCCGGAGTTTTCTGAACCGTCCGTTCCATCCGGCTGATTATATTCTCGATTCCCGGGCCGCAAACTTGAATCGTTTCCGGCGGGCCAGCGCCGAATTTGTCTGGAAGATGGAAGACCGGCCCGGCCGCCACGGGAAGCCCCGGACCCGTGCCACAAATCTGCAAATGCGTTTTGAAGTTGAATCCGAACCGCTGCCGGGGGATAATCCGTTCCTCGATTAAAAGAGGTAAAGCGAATGGGACAGTGGTACTGCCATACTGACGGGCAGAAGTACGGCCCGGTGAGTTTTGAGGAACTCCAGCAGTGGGGGAAGGAAGACCGCATCAAGCCGACCGACAACGTCTGGACGGAGGGGATGGAAAACTGGACGCCGGCCCGTACGATCCCGGGCCTGTGCTACAACGTTCCGCCGCCCGCCCCGCCCGAGGCCATCGACGAATTGTCGGAGTTGACGGGCGCTTTGGACGGCCGGGACTCTCAATCTCCGGACCTGCCGCCCCCGACCGTAACATATAAGCGGGCTAAAACTTTCAAGAGGCCGCATCGCGGCGCGACCGTCCTGGTGTTCGGGATATTGTCATGGGTGTTGTGTTTCATATTCGGGATTATCGCGTGGGTCATGGGCAGCGGCGACCTTCGAGCCATGCGGGAGGGCATGATGGACAGAAGCGGAGAGAGCATCACTCGCGTCGGCCAGCTATTGGGCATGATCAGCGTCATACTTTCGATAATCGGGATACCTGCCTATTTGTATCTGAAGTTGTCCAATCTGGCGGATTAACGGGCCCCCGCCGCTGATGCTCCTTTACTGTTGCATCCGGCCAGCCGCGGATGGATAATCCGCCGGAACCTATTGAGAGGACACACAAGATGGCACAGTGGTACTGCTACATAGGCGGCAACAAATACGGGCCGGTGAATTTTGAGGAAGTCCAGCGCTGGGCCGCCGAGGGGCGCGTCAAGCCGACCGACAACGTCTGGACGGAGGGGATGGCCAACTGGGCGCCCGCCAGCGCCGTGCCGGGCCTGTGCGGCAACGTCCCGCCTGCCGCGCCGGGCTATTTTCCGCCGGGCGGAGTGTATCTCAAGCCGAATCGCGGCACGACCATCCTTGTCTTCGGAATCCTGTCATGGATCGTCTGCATCATATTCGGGATCGTGGCCTGGGTGATGGGCAACAACGACATCCGCGAGATGGATGCCGGCATAATGGACCGCAGCGGCGAAAGCAACACCCGTGCCGGCAGGATGCTCGGCAAAATCCACGTCATCGTCTCGATCGTGGTTCTCGTGCTGTATGCCATTGGTTTTGCAATCTGGGCGGCTTCAGGCGGCTTCAGGCATCTTTAAAATTTTGTCGCGGCCCGGCGATGAAGATAACATTTGCAAAAGCCGACCGACTTCCCGCCTGGCCGTGGTGGGCCGTGGCGATTGTCGCGGGCTGGCTGGGGCTGGTCGGTCTTGCGGCCGGGATGTCCCAGCGGGCCGGCGTGAACGTCGATCTGTGCCCGTTCAAGCGTCTGACACACCTGCCTTGCCCGACCTGCGGCACGACCCGCGGAACGCTCTGCATCCTTCACGGCAGGCCCGTCGAAGGTTTTGCACACAATCCGCTGGTCTTCGCCGCGCTGACCGTCATAGCTGTCGGACTTGTCCTGCGGGCGATAACCGGCAGAAAGATCGTATTGAATCTCTCGCCCCGGCAGCGAATATTTGCCTGGGCCGTGCTGGCCGTTGCCTTCGCCGCAAACTGGGTATATGTTATCTTTTACGTCGGATGAACTGGTAAAAAGTTCCTGATGCTCTGTTGAAAATCGTTGTTCAGGCAGATTCATCAGGTCGGATTGTGTAACAGGCCCTCGCTTTAGCGGGGGTGAACGAACGCATAACAGCCCGTTGAAAAAGTAGCATGGGCATCTTGCCCATGAGTATCACGGCCGTCCCGGCCGTGGATTTTGTTGTTTTCTGTATATTTCAGGGGCAGGATGCCCCTGATACTCATGGACGAGACGTCCATGCTGCTGTAAAAGGACTTTTTCAACGGGCTGATAATGTCTGATTTTTGTGATGTGTCGGTTTGTCAGATCGAGATGTTTTACTGCAAAGGCGATGGAAAATTATGAGAAAATTCCGGCCGGACATAAAGACGCATCACAAAATAAAACAAGACAAAACTATTCCGTTGCCGAACCCCCGCTAAAGGGCTTGTCGATTTAGTTGGCACGCGAATTGCCATCTTGACAGGCATGGTATAATCGTGCCCGTCAAGGAGAACAGCATGAGACGATGGGCTACGACATCGATGGATCGAACTCAAATACTTCTGT
>JACRIL010000089.1 GCA_016235825.1 Planctomycetota bacterium | reverse complement strand
TAAGGACAGATTTTTAACGCAAAAATATGAAACTTGCGGAAAACAACAACGGCCTCGCGACGAATCAAGGTTGTGGACGACTAAATCGACAAGCCCTAAAGCGGGGGCCTGTCAAACAACCCAAGCCCGATGAATCGGGCTAAACAACGCTTTTTCAATAGAACAATATTTGAACAAAACACAGCCGCAGGCGACGAAACTTATTGTGCCCCTTCAGGGCTTTACGGTTTATAAATTTGCCAATTCCCAGGGCGTTGCCCTGGGCTATCATATTTTGCCCTTTCAGGGCGTAACATCAATCAACCAGCGAACCATTCATAAAGCCCTCTGCGCGAGCAGAGGGACGTTGTTTTTCCCAACCACACAAAACAGCATCCCCGCGTTTACACGCGTGGCTTTAAAATAAATCACCGGCGAACCATTCCTAAAGCCCCCTGCGCGAGCAGGGGGGCATCTGTTTTAAAGTTCAAAAACCGCAACGGCATCCCCGCATTGACATGCGGGGCTTTAAAAAATAACCCATCGTCCGACCATTATTTTTGAATCGCCTTTTTTCAAAGTCGACGAAATCGTGCAGCCCCAAAGGGGCGCAATATTACAGGCCAGGGCAACGCCCTGGGAAAAGGCCACAAAACACATTCAAGCCCTGAAGGGGCGAAATAAAATCCGACACCAGACAAAGGCAAGATGCCCTCGCCACCCACGGCCGGGACGGCCGTGGAACACACGGGCAAGATGCCCATGCTACTTTATCCCCGCCTACTGCGGCACGGGGATAGTTTCGAGGATTTTTCGGAAGACGCCCTCGGCGGAGGAGGAGGCCCCGTCCTGCGTGAAGGCCTTTGCGACCATCCTGTGCGAGCAGACAGAGACGGCCAGTTCCTTCACGTCGTCGGGCACGACAAAGTCCCGCCCTTCGATCAACGCCAGCGCCCTGCACGCCTGCAACAGTGCCAGCGAGCCTCGCGGCGACAGGCCGACGGTCAATTCCTCGTTCCGCCGCGTCGCCTCGGCGATGGACAGTATGTAATCCACGATCGCCTCGTCCACTCGCACCTTGAGCACCTGCTCCTGAAGCTCGATAAGCTGCTCGACGGTCATCACGGAGGCGAGCTGGCCCAGGCGTGTCGAGGCCGGCCGGGTAAGCAGGATCATCTTCTCGCTGGATCGGTCCGGGTAGCCCATCCTGATGCGGATCATGAACCGGTCGAGCTGATTTTCCGGCAGAAAGTACGTGCCCTCGAACTCATACGGGTTCTGCGTGGCCATGACCATGAACGGCGGGCCAAGCGCGTAGGTCTTGCCGTCGGCGGTTACCTGCGACTCGTTCATCGCCTCCAGCAGGGCGCTCTGCGTGCGGGGCGTGGTGCGGTTGATCTCGTCGGCGAGGATTATGTTGGCGAAGACCGGCCCCTTCTTGAACGTGAACTCGCCGGTCTTTGAGTCATAGACGCTGACGCCCAGAATGTCGCTGGGCAGCAGGTCGGGCGTCATCTGGATGCGGCTGAACGAGCAGTCGATGCTGCGTGCGATCGCGCGGGTGAGCACAGTCTTGCCGACGCCGGGCACGTCCTCCAGCAGCACGTGTCCGCGGCCCAGCAGCGCGACCAACGCGTGCCTGACCGCCTCGTCCTTGCCGAAAATAACCGACTGGATGTTCCGCCTGAGGTCGAAAAGCCTGTTTCTTTCCGTCATGCCGTCCGCCGTATAAAAGTATCGTCCGAAAAATCCTTCCAAACCCGCGGATTTACGTTATAGAGTATATACATGTTCACAGGGATAATCCAATATGTAGGGACGGTGCGGCAGGCGAATCGGACGCCGGGCGGCGGGCTGAGCCTGGCCGTCGATATTGGCCCGCTGGCCGAGGGTCTCTCGGAAGGCCAGAGCGTTGCGGTCAACGGCGCGTGTCTGACGGCCGTGGGAGCAGGTTCGGGCGGAGCGTGCCGCTTCGACGTGGTGGCCGAGACGGTCGGCAGGACCAACCTCGGCTCGCTGCGGCCCGGCGGCAAGGTGAATCTGGAAAGGTCGCTGAAGCTCTCCGACGCGCTGGACGGCCATCTTGTGCAGGGACACGTCGATGGAATGGCCCAGGTCGAGCGGGTGGAAAAATCAGCCGGCACGGCCGATCAATGGTTGGTCTCGTTCGCCGCGCCGACAAGCCTGACAGATCTGATGGTCCCCAAAGGCTCGGTCGCCATCGACGGCGTATCGCTGACGCTGGTCGAAGCGGCAGGCGAAAAATTTTCCGTCGCCCTGATCCCGGCGACTCGCCAGAAAACCACGCTGGGCGGGCTTTCGGCCGGCCAGGCCGTCAACATCGAGACCGACGTGATCGGCAAGTATGTCCTGCGATTCATGCGCTCCGCAGATGCCTCACCCCCAAGCTCTGCTTCCGGCTTCGCCAAGGCTGCGCCGGACAAGTCGCTGCGCTTGAAGGCGCCACCTGAAAGCGGCCTGACGCTCGACAAACTCAAAGATGCAGGGTTCATCTGAAAATTCACCGAGTGTTTTTCCCTGGCACGGGCGTCTCATCCGAGTCTTTACCCGCTTTTTTCGCAAGACAATAAATTTCCTTGGGCGATATTCATGCCGCTCCTACGGAGCTTGATTTGTTTGGGGTCTTCGTTGCTATAAACATTGCGCTCCGACGGAGCTTGAATCTGCCCGCAGGCAGGAATCATTCGTAGGGTAGAAATCATTCACGCGATAACCGATCAAGTTAAAGCGACAGGTGATATTCCGTATACATTCAAAAACGCCGTAGGCGTGACATGTTTATAGCTATTGGCATCTTTTTATAAAGCAAGCCCCGTCGGGGCGGTACATATTTGCCAGAGAAAGGAGATTGCAAAACTCTCGACAAAACCTTTGCAAACAGCGATCCCCGCATTAACATGCGGGGCTGTATAAACAAGCAACACGCAAGAAAAGATCATGAAGATATCACTCAATTGGCTTAGCGATTACGTGGACGTGTCGATGCCGGCTGGAGAGCTCAGCGAGCGGCTGATGCACGCCGGATTCTGTATCGAGGAGATCGCCGAGACGGCCGACGACATCGTGCTGGACGTGGAGGTAACATCCAACCGGCCGGACCTGCTGGGACACATCGGCATGGCCCGCGAGATAGCGGCGGCCACTGGCGCGGCCTTCAAGGCCCCGGTTCTGCCGGCTCTGCCGACCAGCGGCAAGGCGGCCGACCTGGCGACGGTGGAGGTGCCGGCACCCGACCTTTGTCCGCGATACACCGCGCGGGTGATCCGCGGAGTGAAGATCGGCCCAAGCCCCGACTGGCTGGTCAGGCGACTTGAGGCGGTCGGCCTGCGGAGCGTCAACAATGTCGTGGACGTTACCAACTACGTCCTGATGGAATATTCCCAGCCGCTGCACAGCTTCGACTACGACAAGCTCGCCGGCCATAAGATCATCGTCCGCCGGGCCTCCGCCGGCGAGACCATGACCGCCATCGACGGCACGGTCTGCCGGCTGGACGAGTCGATGCTGGTGATCGCCGACGCCAAAAGGCCGGTCGCGATAGCCGGCATCATGGGCGGGCTGGACAGCGAGGTCTCCGCCGGCACGGTGAACATCCTGCTGGAGTCGGCCCAGTTCGACCCGCTTGCCACCCGCAAGGCCAGCCGCAAATTGGCTCTCATTAGCCCCAGCAACTACCGATTCGAGCGCGGCATCGACCCGGTCGGCGTAGAGCAGGCGAGCCTGCGAGCATGTCAACTCATTCTGGAACTCGCCGGCGGGCAGTTGGCCGAGGGTGTCATCGACGTCTGGGCAAAACCGTTCGAGCCGCCGGTGGTGAGCCTCCGCCCGCAGCGGACCAACAAACTGCTCGGCATCGAAGTGCCGACAGACCGCCAGGTCGAAATCCTGACCCGCCTGGGTCTGTCGCCGAAACTTAAGGACGGACAAATCGTCTGCGCGATCCCGCCGCACCGGGCCGACCTGACCCGCGAGATCGATCTGATCGAAGAGGTCGCCCGCCTGCACGGATACGACAAGATTCCGGTCGGCGGCAAGGTTACGCACGCCGTCCAGCCGGAAGGCCGCCAGCAGCGCCTCCGCCGCGAGGCGTGCCAGATTCTGGCGGCCTGCGGGTTCGACGAGGCCGTTACGTTCACGTTCATCGATCAGGTCGAGGCTAAACTTTTCCAATATGGCAAAGAACAGACCGTTTGCGTCGATCCGATCAACCGCCGGACCAATAACACGATCCGTCCGACTCTCATGCCTTCGCTGATGAAGGTCTGCAAGACCAACCAGGACATGGGCACGGATGACCTGAGCGTCTTCGAGATCGCGTCGGTTATTTATCGCGAGATCGGCAAACAGGGCGAACTCAACGAACATCTTGAACTTGGCCTTGCGACTACGGGCGAACTGCGATATCTGCGCGGGACAATCGAGACGCTCATCGAGCGATTGGGCCTGGCCGGACGGATTGCCTTCGAGCCGGCTGGTGAACTTAATGTAGGCGGCTTTGCCGCGAGGATCAACGTCGACGGCCGGCTGCTCGGCGCCATGGGCCTTGCCAACGAAGATGTGCTCGAATATTACGGACTGAAAAAACCAATTGCTCTGGCGGAGATTTATTTCGACCGGCTGCTGGAACTGGCTAGACCTGAGCGGAAATACCAGCCGATCCCGGTCTTCCCGCCGATCAAACGCGACCTGTCGTTCATCGTGGACGATTCGGCGGCGTGGAGCAAACTCGCCGGGGCAGTCGAGTCCGTCCGGCAGGACATCCGCGAGTCGTGCCAGTTCGTAACGATCTATCGCGGCAAGCCGATACCCGAGGGCAAAAAGAGCGTAACGATCCGCCTGACGTACCGCAGCTCCGAGGGCACGCTCCGCTCCGAGCAGGTGGACGAGGCGGTTCAGGCCGTAGTCTCGGCCGTCAAGGCCGGCCTCGGCGCCGAACTGCGAGTCTGACAGGTTCCCCCGCTCAGGCCTTCGAGGCGGACGCGGCGGCCTGGGCGATGTCTTTGGCGAACGCCTGTGCGGCCAGCGTTATCGCCTGCTTCCAGTCGACCCCTGCATACTGTTTTTCGTTGTGGGCGAAGATGACACTCCTGCTGGCGTTGACTATGGCGCCCCGCCCCTGCCGGTCGAACGCCGCGGCGCAGTCGGCCGCGGTGGCGCCCTGCGCGCCGTAGCCGGGGACCAGAAAAATCTGCCTTGGCATGGCCTGGCGCAGTTCTTTCGCCTCGCCCGGCCAGGTCGCCCCGACCACCGCCCCGACGCAACTGAAACCGCTCTTGCCCGTCAGCCCTTCGCCGTCGCCTATTGCCGCAACCTGGGCGGCCATATGGCGGTAGAACTTTGTGCCCGATGCGTCGGCGAAGTCCTGTATGTCGGCGGCGGACTTGTTTGAAGTGCGGACCAGCACGAACAACCCTTTGCCCTCGGCGCGGGCGACCTCGACGAACGGCATGATGCCGTCGGCTCCGAAATAGCCGTTGACGGTAACAGCGTCTGGTGCGTCAGGGCCGGCAAGGTGGGCACGGGCATATGCCTGGGCGGTCGGGCCGATGTCGTTGCGTTTCACGTCGCCGATGACGATTAGTCCCAGCTTTCGGGCGGCCTTGACGACCTCGAAATACGCCGCCACGCCCACCGCGCCGTAGGCCTCGAAATACGCCGACTGTATCTTGATCGCCGGGACGTGCGGGGCGACAAGCTCCAGAATTATGCGGCAGTAGGCCCCCATGGCCACCAGTTGGGCCACTTTTTCCATGCCTTCGGCGTCCTGCGGCCGGCCGGCGGAATCCTGCTGCCCGGCAGCTTTTTCCTGCTGCGGCTGATCCGGCTTGGATTCGACCAGCCGGCGGACATCCTCCGGAAGCTTCTCGTATACCGGGTCTATGCCGACGCAGACCGGCGAACCTTTGGCGGTAATGGCGGCGAGCAACCTGTCGGCGAAATTTTCGGGCATCGGATTCATCCTTTCGTCTCGTCCGTCCAGTTTATCCTGCCTGACCCGCCGATGCAAAGGTTCCAGCCGGGCAAAGGCGCACATCGCGGGCTTGACAAAGGCCGGGACAAAATCCGACAATCTGTTACAGATGCGTTTATCCGCGGCCGCTCGCGGCTGCTCGCGACGGAATCAGCGCCCGTAGCTCAACGGATAGAGCATCCGCCTTCTAAGCGGATGGTTACAGGTTCGAGTCCTGTCGGGCGCGTTTTGCGATGGTTGTTGTCAAAAGATTGATGCCGGCACCACAATTACCCCATCATCAAAGGCGCCCCGGAAAATAGTTTGAAAAGATTGACTGAAACGGCCGGGGAGCCGATAATATGGGTCAGATGGGCTGCAAGAACGGACAATTCGCGGGTCTGACGGCTGGCACCCTTGACGTGCCGCTGGCCGCGCTGCGCGTTGCCGTTGTGGTGCTGGTAATTGTACGTTAGGTCGCCGCGAGCCGGGCCGGCGCGGCGGCCGCAGTCTCAATAAGGTCCGCCGGGCGCATTCGCCGCCCGGATTTCCCGAAAATAATCAGGATTTTTTATTTGCTGCGCCGGGCCGCTGATGGCACTGTATCGCGTGTCGACAAGGCGTAAAAGGAACGAATATGAGCAAACAGGAAGCAAATAAGGATCAGCCGTCCGAAGGCCGCAGCTACATCGGCATGACCGGCGCACAGCTCTTCAACCAGATGCTGATCGAGGAGGGCGTCGAGGTGCTGTTCGGATTTCCCGGCGGTATGGTGCTGCCGATCTTTGATGTGCTGTACAGTTCGCCGCTGAAGTTCATCCTGTCGCGGCACGAGCAGGGCGCGACGCATATGGCTGACGGATACGCCCGGAGCACCGGCAAGGTGGGCGTGGTTCTGGCCACCAGCGGCCCGGGCGCGACCAACATAGTTACCGGCCTGGCCACCGCGCATATGGATTCCATCCCGATGGTCGCCTTCACCGGCCAGGTCCGCAGCACGCTGATCGGCAACGACGCCTTCCAGGAGGCCGACATAACCGGCATCACCCGCCCGATCACCAAGCACAATTTCCTGGTCAAGAACGTCGACGATCTGGGCCGGACGATCAAGGAGGCGTTTCACATCGCGAGTACGGGCCGGCCCGGGCCGGTGCTCGTGGACATGCCGATCGACACTTCGACAAGCAAACTCAACCATGAGCCGGACCTCAAGCTTCATCTGCCCGGGTATCATCCCCGCGCGGTCGGACACACGCGTCAGATCAAGATGGCGGCCGAGGCCATCAACGCGGCCAAACGCCCGGTCATAATGGCCGGCGGAGGCGTAATAATTTCCGGCGCCAGCGGCGAGCTTGCGGCCCTGGCGGCAAAGGGAAGTATTCCGGTTACCACGACCTTGATGGGGCTGGGCTGCTTCGACGAGAGCGATCCGCTGGCCCTGAAGATGCTGGGCATGCACGGCTCGGCCACGGCGAATTACGCCGTGCAGGAGTCCGACTGCCTGATCGCCATCGGCGCCAGGTTCGACGACCGCGTTACGGGCAAGGTGGCCACGTTCGCCCCCAACGCCAGAGTGGTCCAGATAGACATCGACCCGACCAGCATCGCCAAG
>JACRIL010000085.1 GCA_016235825.1 Planctomycetota bacterium | reverse complement strand
TAAAGTCTGGCTTCCCCTCGCTGCTGCCGCACAATCGCGCGGAGGCCGTCCCGTTCCGTGAGAGACAGTTGCAGATTCATGCAAATAACATCGGACGGTAAGGATGAACAACTGTATCAAAACTTATGGCGAGCTGCACTAGCCTCAAGAAGGCTTCCCGCAGATCACCGGCCCATGCCGCGGCACCTGTGCAGAGGTCTAAGAGAACTTCGCCCCGCGAGGGCTCCGTATCAGGTCGACCGGCCGCAGGTGGGCGCGTGGAGATCAAAGGAGATCGTATGAATGGCAACTTGGATCCCGCGGCGTTCCTGGAGCAGTTCAAATTGTTTGTCGGCTTTGATTGGGCCAACGACGAACACGACTTGGCGGTTCTCGATCCGTCTGGAAAGTTCATCGTGGACCTGACCTTCCAGGACACCGCGGAGGGTTGGGCCGTCCTGCGGTCAAAGTTTGTGGAGTTGGCCGGACCTGACCTGTCGAAGGTGGCGGTGGCAGTCGAGACGTGCAACGGCCCGGCTGTCGAGCGGCTGTTGGCGATGCGATGTCGTATCTATCCGCTCAACCCGAAGGCGGCCAAGCGTTACCGGGAACGCAAGGTCGTCTCCGGCGCCAAGTCCGACCGCATGGACGCATGGAGTTTTGCCGACGCTCTTCGCACTGACGGCCATGGATGGAAGGAGCTGATACCCGATGACCCGTTGACTCAGGAACTGCGCATCCTGTGTCGCGACGAGGTCTGCCTCATCGGACAGCGGACAGCCCTGGTCCTGCAGCTTACGGCAGCCCTGCGCGAATACTATCCGGCCGCTCTGGAAGCATTCGAAACATGGACTTGTCCGGGAACGTGGGCTTTTGTCCAGAAGTTCCCCACGCCCAAGGCCCTGGTAGCTGCGGGAAAAAGGCGTTGGGAAAAATTCCTCCACACCAACAGGCTTTGCCACAAGCAGACATATCAGTACGGGCTGGATGTCTTCGCAAAGGCTGACCAATTCGCCGGCCCCGAACCGGTTGCCAATGCCAAGAGCCGTCTGGCCCTGACGCTGGTGGCGCAACTGAGCGTGCTGGAGAAACAGTTGCAGCAGTATCGCAAGGCCATCGAAGACCTTTTCGGCCGGCATCCCGACCGCGACATCTTCGGCTCGCTTCCGGGGGCGGGCAATAAAACTGCCCCGCGCCTGCTGTCGGAGATCGGATCGATTCGCCGGCGATTCAAAGATGCACAGGCGCTCCAGAGCTACGCGGGAACCGCACCGGTTACCATGCAGAGCGGCAAAAGCCGCCACGTCAGGTTCCGACGCGCCTGCAACAAATACCTGAGATCGGCCGTGAACTTCCTGGCCGACAACAGCCGCGGCCAATGCGCCTGGGCGCAGGCGTATTATCAGCACAAGATGGAACAGGGCATGACACGTTCTTGTGCCCTGCGAAATCTGGGGCAGCGATGGCTTAAAATTCTCTGGAAGATGTGGCAGACTAATACAAGTTACAACGAAGCCCTGCATGCCCAAAATCAAGTCAAACATGGCTCATGGATAATCCAGCCAGGATAGGAGACGCCTGTTGAAAACTTCATCAAAAATATCATTGTCAAAGGAGAGAACATCTGCGGGCTGACAAGCCGGACCTGTCCGGCGTAGCCGAGACGGCCACAGCACACACGGGCGAGCTTGTCCGGCGTAGCTTTTTAGCGAAGCCGGAACGCCCACGCCACAAACTGTCCGCCCGTGGCATTGGTTCTCTTGCCAATATCTTTTTGCGAAATAGTTGGCAGTTGTTAGACTATCCGCCTTGCCCGGATGGCGGGCGTTGGCTGAAAGGATTACAAGATGAAGATCGCAGTGATAGGCGGCGACGGGACAGGGCCGGAAGTGGCGGCCGAGGGGCTCAAGGCCCTGGCGGCGGCGGCCAAGAAGGTCGGCTTCAAATACGATACGCGGGAATTCGACATAACGGGCGAGCGATATCTGCGCAGCGGCGGCGATCCGACCAAGGCGTCGATTTCGGTCATAGGCGACGATGAGATCGCCCAACTCAAGACCTTCGACGCGATATATCTCGGCGCGGTAGGCCATCCGAAGATCGCACCGGGCATCCTGGAAAAAGGCGTGCTGCTGCGGCTGCGGTTCGAGTTGGACCAGTACATCAACCTGCGGCCGGTGAGGCTGTACCCCAACGTCGAGTGCCCGCTGAAGGGCAAGACCGTATCGGATATCGACTTCGTGGTCGTCCGCGAGAACACCGAGGGCATCTACACGGGCATGGGCGGCGTGCAATACAAGGGAACTCCGCAGGAGGTCTCCACGCAGATCAACTGCACGACGCGGTTCGGGGCCGAGCGGGCCATAAGGTACGCCTTTGAATTCTGCCGCCGTCGCAACAACCCCAGGAAGCGCCTCACGCTCGTCCACAAGACCAACGTGCTGACCTTCGCGGGCGACACGTGGTTTAGGGCCTTTCACGAGGTCGGCAGGGAATATCCGGAAATCGAGAAGGACTACAACCACGTGGACGCCTGCTGCATGTGGTTCATCAAGAATCCGGAGCACTATGATGTAATAGTGACGGACAACATCTTCGGCGACATAATCACCGACCTTGCCGCGATGATCCAGGGCGGGCTTGGCGTGGCCGCCGGCGGGAACATCAACCCAAAGGGCGTCAGCATGTACGAGCCGATGGGCGGCAGCGCCCCGAAATACGCCGGCCAGAACGTGATTAATCCCCTGGCGGCGATCGGGGCGATGGGGATGCTGCTCCGCGAGACCGGCCACAACAGCGGCGACGCAAAGCTGATCGACGCCGGCGAGCGGGTCGAGCGGGCGATAATCGCCACGACGCCGAAGATGGCGTCCCAGGCGGCCGGCAAGATGGGCTTTGGAACGCGAGAAATCGGCGACCGTGTGGCGGCGGCCATCGCGGCCGGCTGATGTTGGATGAATTGATAATGCCAAACGACGCTAAAATGGAAATCAGGCCGCCGGTGAAGGTGCTCGAATGGGTCTGCGACGGGCCCGACGAGGCTGGCAGGGGTTTTCTGCGGCTGCTCGATCAGACCCGCCTGCCGAACGAGACTGTTTTCATCGACTGCCGCGACACGATGATGGTCTGGGACGCGATAAAGCGGCTGGTCGTCCGCGGTGCGCCGGCCATCGGCGTGGCCGCCGGATACGGCATGGTGGTGGCGGCCCAGTATATCCCCGACGGCGATTTCCTGACCGGCGTGGAGGCCGCGGCGGAATATCTGGAAAGCTCGCGTCCGACGGCGGTGAACCTTTCGTGGGCGGCAAGACGGGTGCTGGAACGCGCCCGGCGGGCGGGGGCAGGCAAGACGCCGGTCGCCGAAATCCGACGCGCCATGCTCAATGAGGCCCGGGCCATCGATGCCGAAGACCAGGCGATGTGCATGTCGATAGGCCTGCACGCGGCCGGGCTGATTCAGAAATGCACCGGCGTGCTGACGCACTGCAACGCCGGGGCATTGGCGACAGCCGGCATCGGCACGGCCACCGCCGGAATGTACGTCGCCCACGCCCGCGGGCACAAGTTCCGGGTCTATTGCAACGAGACGCGGCCGCTGCTCCAGGGCAGCCGCCTGACCGCGTGGGAACTGGCGAAGGCGGGAATCGACGCGTGGGTGATCTGCGACAACATGGCAGCGCAGGTCATGCGCGAGGGTAGAATACAAATGGTCATCACCGGGGCCGACCGGATCGCCGCCAACGGCGATGCGGCCAATAAGATCGGAACCTACGGCGTGGCGATACTGGCCGCCCGGCACAAGATTCCGTTCTACGTCGCGGCGCCTTACAGCACGTTTGACCTGAACCTCCCCGACGGTTCGGGCATTCCGATCGAGGAACGCGGCAGCGAAGAGATAACCCACGGCTTTGGGCGGCGGACCGCGCCGGAAGGCATAAAAACCTACAGCCCGGCCTTCGACGTAACCCCCGCCGAACTCATCACGGCAATCATCACCGACCGCGGCATAATCCAGCCCGTTACCACAGCCAACGTCCGCAAAGTCGTCGCGGCGAAGTAGGCAGAATCTGGTGCCATCAGCCCACCATCCTTGGTACGGCCAGTGAAATTGGTGACCGTTATGACGACTAAGAAGATGCTAGTTGCACCACATCTGGAAGGTTCCAGACCTGTGCCACCAGTCTCTAAGGCATCGAACATTCCACGAATTGTTGCTTTGTCTTGATGCTGCAAGGTACAATTTCTCAAGGAAGGCCAGACGAACGAGACAGTGTTAAATGAGGACGAGATGCACAATACCCGAAACGACAATGTACGGCCTTCCACTACGTTTAGGACCGTGGCACCACGTTTGAGACCTTCTGGAGAGAAATAAATGCCAATTACCGATCTTCACATCCTCAATTACTTGCACGACGCACGAGTCCTTCATGTAACGTACTGCACGGAGCAGAGCGATGATAGAAGTATGGTGTTATCGGTAATATGCCATCCTGATTCTGGATATCCAGTTTGGGACGGGAAGCATTTGAGCATTCGATTGGAGGCCGTGTTTATGCTATCTTTCTTTGTCTTTGGTGCCGTGATTGGAGAAGAAACAATTGACTCTTGGCATCCGGTTATTTCGGAGTCGATGGAGTCTGAAATACAGAGGCATCAAAAACTTGGTTACGACTGCTCTGGCACTCGCTTTACCCTGTCCTTTCACAGTGGCTCTTTTATAGAAGGCTTATGCCGGCAAATCATCGTAGAAGAATTCGTCAATATTTAGGTTCAAATGTTGGTGGGGGCCGGTGGCACTGGTTCAGAAACATCCAGGGCGGGTGGCATGGCCGGATTTAGCGGCGAGAGGTAAAAATGGGTGCCACTGCTCACATCTGTTTGTGAGCATGTTCTTTTTTTTGCACAGCCGAGGGCGGCTGTGCAACATGAAGGTTGGCCATCGGAGTGCCAAAACCGGGTGCCACGGCTTGCTTGCAAGCCGTGTTGACAATAACAAACGCGGGCGAGGACACCCGTGCCACAAAATCTCCGCTCGCGCCACTGGCAGAGGAGCCTGAATTCCGGCTTTGCCAGGACCACGGCGGGCGGTGGAAGACATGAAGAACGACCACATACATGCGGTAACCGGAGCCTTCGGATACTCTGGCAAGTATATTGCCCATCGCCTTCTGGGTGAGGGCAAAAGCGTAATCACGCTCACGAACTCGCTTCACCGCAAGAATCCCTTCGGCGATCGCGTTCGGGCTTTGCCATTCCATTTCGACAGCCCCGACAAACTCGTTGAGTCGCTCCGCGGCGTCTCCGTTCTGTATAATACGTACTGGGTCCGTTTCAACCACGGGGCCTTCACTCATGCGGATGCCGTGAGGAACACCGAGACGCTATTCCGGGCCGCGAAAGCGGCAGGAGTCAGACGGCTGGTGCATGTCAGCATCACGAACCCGTCGGAAGATTCTCCGCTCGAATACTTCAGTGGGAAGGCACGCCTGGAGCGAGCCCTTGTCGAGAGTGGGCTCTCCCACGCGATTCTCCGGCCGGCCGTTCTCTTCGGGAAAGAGGACATCCTGGTAAACAACATTGCATGGGCTTTGCGTCATCTGCCCGTATTCGGAGTTTTTGGAGACGGACAGTACAGACTGCAGCCCATCTACGTTGATGATCTTGCGCAGCTTGCCGTCGAGCAGGGCCAGCAGACGAGTAACGTGACCATCAACGCCATCGGCCCCGAGACTTTCACCTATCGCGGATTGGCTGAAGTAATCGGCCAGATCATCGGAAAGAGGCGGCCGATTGTATCCGTACCGCCGAGCGTGGGCTATGCCGTCGGATGGGTCATCGGCAAACTCGTGGGTGACGTGATGATTACCCGGGAGGAAATCAGGGGTTTGATGTGTAACCTGCTATGCGTCGATGCTCCTCCTGCCGGAAATACAAAACTGACTGATTGGGCAAAAGAGCGGTCTGTCAGTCTCGGACTTCACTACACCAATGAACTCGCCCGCAGGCAGGATCGGAAGGCGGAATACAGGAGCAACTAACAAGACGGCGGAACACCACGCCGCGAAACGCGGCGAGATTGACCGCCGCCGTTCACAGGCGGGCGGGCGACATGGCTGATGTTAGGCGGGCGATGGTCGACTTTAGCGGGTGCCATCTGTCCGACGCGACGCGTGTTAGCGGAGCGGAGGGAAGTGTGTTGTGATTTGTAAAAAAAGCCTAAAATGCCAAAAGGATCGGCATGGATAGAAACAAATCGATCCTCCACGACATAAAAAACGGCAACCGCCTCGGCCGAGACGGCCGTGGAACACACGGGGCGGGTGGCATCGCCGACATTCGCGGCGAGAGGTAAAAATCCGGCTTCGCTACGCTACGCCGAGACAAGCGGGTGATCGCATATGTTTGCGAGCATGTTCTTTTTTCTGTCGAGACGAATTGAGTCGGGTTAAAGGCCGTCGTGGGATAATCAAACGCGGGCAAGATGCCCGCGACACACACGGGCGAGACGCCCGTGCCACGAACTGCTCGCCTGCGACATGTTCTCAACAGATTGCGAAACGATCATTCATATCTCAGAGCGACGATGGGGTCGAGCCGGCTGGCGCGCCAGGCGGGGTAGATTCCGCTGACGAGTCCGACGGCGGTGGAGACCGCGACGGCCATGCCGACGACCCACCACTGGAGCATGGGCGAGAGTTTGAGCCACTGGTTGACCGCGGCGGCGGTTCCGGCCATCAGGCCCCAGCCCAGCGCCAGACCCAGCAGCCCGCCGCCTATCGTTATGACCAGCGTCTCGATGAGGAACTGCCTGAGTATGTCGCCGTTTTTCGCGCCCAGCGCCTTGCGGATGCCGATCTCGCGGGTCCGTTCGGCCACCGTGGCCAGCATTATGTTCATTATGCCGATGCCGCCGACGATGAGGCTTATCGCCGCGACCGTGCCCAGGAACACGGTCAGATAGAAGCTGACCTTCTGGAACGTTTCGAGTATCTCGGCCATGTTCTGGATGGCGAAATCGTCGGCCGCGTCGGGCCTCAACCGATGCCTCTGCCGCAGCAGGCTGGTGATATCCTTGATGACCGGGCCGATCGATTCCTTGTCGAACGTGCTGACCATGATGGTCTGCACGAAGTCGCGGCGCGGGGGAAGCTGCCGCATCGCCGTGGTGTAGGGTATCAGCGCCCGGTCGTCGGGGTTGAACCCGCCCTGGTCGCCCAGCGGTTTTGTAACGCCTATGACGCGGAAATTGAGATTGCGGATGCGGACCGCCGAGCCGATCGGGTCCTGCTCGCCGAAGATGTCGGCGGCGGTTTTGGGACCCAGGACGGCGACCCGCGCCTGCCTGCGGACCTCCGAGTCGTTGAACATCCGGCCCTGCTGCATCTGGACGTTCTGAATGTCGCCCAGCGAAGGCGCCAGGCCCCAGACCGGCGCGGTGTTGTTCGTTTTGTTGCCGGCCTTGACCGGCCCGGCGTTGATCGAAACCGGTGTAACCGACCTGACGCCTTCGATATTCAAAATGGCCTCGGCGTCCTCGGGCACAAGCGTCTGGATGCTGCTCATCGGCCCGTGGCGGAACTGCCCGGCCCGGATGAAAAGCACGTTCGTGCCCAGCCCGGATATCTGCCCGCTTATCAGTTCGCCGAAGGCCGTACCCAGGCTGAGCATCGCGATGACCGCCCCGACGCCGATTATCACGCCCAGCATCGTCAGCAGACTGCGCATCTTGTTGAGCCACAGCGACCCGGCGGCGATCTTGAGCGTCGTCCAGAGCATCAGCATGAGATCATCCGCCCGTCCCGCAGGTGGACCTGCCTGCGGCACTGCGAGGCGATGTCCGGCTCGTGCGTTACGATGAGAATGGTCCTGCCCTCGGCGTTGAGGTCGGCAAGCAGGCGCATGATCTCCTGTCCCGTGGCCGTGTCGAGGTTGCCCGTCGGCTCATCGGCCAGGATTATCGCCGGGTCGGTTATCAGCGCCCTTGCGATGGCCACGCGCTGGTTCTGCCCGCCGGAAAGCTGGCTGGGCCTGTGCCGCATCCGCGGGGCCAGCCCGACGCGATCAAGCGTCTGCTCGGCCAGGGCCTTGGGGCCGCAGCGTCTGCCGCCGGGCGCGGCCGGCAAATCGCTCCTGCCCCGATACAGCAGAGGCAGCGCGACGTTCTCGATGGCCGTCAGGCGCGGCAGCAGGTTGAAACTCTGGAAGACGAATCCGATCCTGCGGTTCCTGATCTCGGCAAGCTGGCCGCCGCCGAGTTTCGAAACGTCCCTGCCCTCCAGCACATAACTGCCGGAGTCAGGCCGGTCGAGGCAGCCCAGGATGTGCATCAGCGTGCTCTTGCCGCTGCCGGATTGCCCGGCCACGGCGACCATCTCGCCCGGCCCGATGGACAGACTTACGCCCGCAAGCGCCTGAACCTCCGTAGCGCCGATCCGGTAGGTCTTGGTTATGCCATTAAGCTCGATCATCTGTCCGTCGTCCGCTGCTGCTGGCTGGCGGCCTGCGTAGTCGTGGAAGATCGGTTCCTTGTCCAGCGGGTCTGCGAGGCGCCCAGGAGCACCTCGTCGCCCTCGGCCAGCCCTTCGAGCACCTCGGCCTGGAGGCCGTCGCTCAGACCGATCTTCACCGGCACGGTGCGCGATTCGCCGCCCTTTGACAGGTCCACGACGGTCTTGTCCCTGTCGTAGATTATGGCGGCGTTGGGAATCAGCAGCGTGCCGGTCCTGCTGCCGGCGAGAATCTTCACGCTGGCCGTCATCTTCGGGCGGAGCAGTTCCCTGCCCTCGCCCAGCACCTCGACCTTCACCGGGTAGGTTACCACGTTGCCCTCGACCTGCCCGCGCGGCGTGATCTGGACGACCTTGCCGGTGAATTTTTTCCCGGGATACGCGTCGGCCGTTATGACGACCTGCTGGTCGAGCCGGCCGGTCTCGATAAGCCGCCCGATGTCGCTCTCGTCGACCGAGGCGGTTACGAACATCCGCGACATGTCGCTTATGGTCATCAGCGTCGTGCCGCCGGCCACGTTGATGATTCCGCTGGCGATTATCTGCCCGATCTGCACATCTCGACGGGTTATCACGCCGTCGATGGGCGAATAGACCTTCGTCTCGGCCAGCCGCTGCTTTGCGTCGGCCAGCCGGACCTCCGCCCCGGCCAGATTTGCCCTGGCAAGATCGACCTGCGCCTGGCGTTCCTTGACCTGAATCTCGATAGCCTTGATCGCCTCCTGCCTTGCCATGGCCAGTTCCAGGGCCGCCTGCGACACCTTGGCGTCCGCGGCGGCAAGGTCGCGCTCGTTTTCAGTCGAGGCCTTACGCTTGAACAGATCCTCCTGCCTTTTGAAAGTAAGTTTATCCAGTTCCGCCTTCGCCTGGGCCGAGTTGATCGAGGCCGCTGCCTCAAGCGTCGCTATGCGGACGTTCTCCCTGGCGACATCCAGTTGGCATTCCGCCTGCTTGAACTGGGCCTGTGCCGCGTCGCGGGCGGCCTGAATCTGCTGCACGGCCCGCTGCTCGTCTGTCGGGTCCAGAACCGAAACGAGCGCCTTGTCCTCATTGACGCCATCTTTATATGCCGGCACGATCTGGCTGACGTCGTAGGGCAAGGCGACGATCTTTCCGCTGGCCTTGCTCTTTATGTCCACGTCCAGGTTGCTCTCGACCGAACCGGTCGCATCGACGAACAATTCCAGGTCGCCCCGGACCACCTTGGCCGTCTTCGGCGCCGCAGATGGCTCGGAGGTCTTGCCCCTGTCTCTCGCGAAATACCAGATGCCGAATCCCGCCGCCCCGACAACCAGTATCAGAACGATCAGCTTTTTCATATTCCACCGCCCGTCAGGTCAGGGTTTGGTTACCGGCATCGACGACGGTTGCGACGCCGGTTTTTCAGGAATGAGACCGTAGCCGACGGCAAGGATAGCCTCCAGATTGTAGTGCTCAATTTCACGGGCAACAGCGCGTGTACCCTCCTGTCGAACTATTCGGAATTTCCGAATAGTTGCCTCCTGCGACAGTTCTCCGTCACCATAAATGCCTTTCAGGTGCTCATTTACGGTAGGTATGGCGACCTGGAACAACTCCGCGATGAGCGATTGGTTAAGCCAAAGGCTGTTTTGGAACAGACGGCACAGGATGCATGTCTGCCCATCCTCGGAATGATAGAGGATGATTTCGCCGCATGGAACAGTAGAAGGTTCTTTATTCATTCCGTAATATCCTTGAGAAAGTACAGGATTTCACCTTTAAGTTTCTACGGCTTTGTTTGGAGGCTGTCCTTGGTGTATTCCATCAGTTCAACGTCGTTGCCGTCGGGGTCTTTGACCCAGGCCTGCCTGGAATTGTCTTTGCCGACCTTGATCTCGCTGACGCCGAGGTTTTTTTTCTGGAGATGTGTGCGGAATTCATCCAGGCCGGCAACTTCCAGGCACAGGTGGCGGTACTGCACAGCGGAGCTGCCGCCGGCGGACACCCTGCCGCCGCCTTTATCGGCCCCGCCGGCCTGATCGAATATCTCGATGAACGTGCCGTTGCCGCAGGCGAGGTAGTATCCGGCCGGCTTGCCGTCGTCGCCGTTCATCGTGAATTTCAGGCTCATGCCCAAGATGTCGCGATAGAACCTGAGCATCGCATTTATTCTCTGTGTCACGAAACAAAGGTGCGCCAGTTGCTTAATCATTTTACTCTCCCTACGCCAGAACACTGCTAAGACTTCTTTGCCTGTTTGATCGACAACTTTTACGACTTTATTTCGCCCCTTCAGGGCTTTACGGTTTTATTTGTCGCTGTTTTCCCAGGGCTTCGCCCTGGGCTGTCATATTGCCGCCCTTTCAGGGCGAAATCTGTCTGCCCTGGAATCACACTTTGAATCGCAGATTTTTTCCAATGGCGGCTAAAACGTTCAGCCCCAAGGGGGCGTAATATTAAAGCCTGGGGCAACGCCCCAGGAAATAGTCTGCCAAAACATTCAAGCCCTGAAGGGGCGAAATAAAAAATCTCTGTTTTTGGGCTGATTGGCCTGAAAATGCGCCCCGGTCGGTCAGGCCTTTTTCCCGATGAGCCTCAGGAGATTGCCGGCAAATATCTTCTGCTGTACATCGGGCGACAATCCCATTTCATTGTAAAGTTTCCTGTCGGCATCGATTCGGCCGAGCATTTTCTCCCTCGTATAATTTCTCGGATGCCCATCGGTGCCGAATATGACGTTGTCCTCAACCTTGCATCCGGCGTTCCAGAGTTTGAAGAATGCGTCCTTGCGATAGATCGCCGGGGTGCCCGGCGTGGTGTCGATGAACATTTCGCAGGACAGTTTGGGCCGGCTTCTTTTGGCGGCCGCGAACTTGCCGTAGACGGCGATGCACTCATCCGTCCAAGGCCAGGATATGTGTGCCAGGGCGAATCGCAGTTTCGGCACGTCGAGCATGGCCTCGAACTCGACCGGCCGGCAGTATTTCGACGAGGGCGTGCCGTCCCACAGTATGCCCGAATGGAACAGGACGGGCTTGTCCGCCGCGGCGACCTGCCGGCAGATGTCGACGCACCTGGGGTCGCCGGGATAAAAATGATTTGGGATGATCTTGAAGCCGTCCACGCCTCCGGCCAGGGCCGCCTCGACCTGTTTGCCCGCGTCGGCCTCAGTCGGGTCGATCCAGAAAAACGGGAAGCACCCTTTGGCCGCCCTGCCCCACGCCAGCACGTGCGCCAGCCGCTCCCCGGCGTTCGTGAAACCCCTGCACACCGGGACGGACTGCGGCGCCAGTGACAGCAGCGCCACTCCGTCAACGCCGAGGGCCTGACAATTCTCGTTGAATTGGGCAAAGTCCGTACCTTCGTCTTCCAGGTGAACGTGGCAATCAAGGAGCATATTCATTCCTCTTCTGTCGGATTCCGCCGAACGTCCGCGCCTGGTTCGGAAAATCGCCGGGCGATAATGTTTCTCCGGGCACTGTTTCGGATCGCTGTTTGTCAATGCGGCCTGCACAACGCGAACATCCGGGATCGGCTGCGCCGATTACGCGGACAGGGATTGAATCATATGGGAAAAACCCAGGAAAAACAAGAGGGTTCAGGACAGGCTCGCAATCCCGGTTTCAGGGATATTTTGGTGCGGATATCCGGCTGCGCCGACTCGTCCGGCGCAGCCTTGGCGAAGCTGGAGGTTAGAGCCTATCCGAATAACTACGATGGACTGCGTTTCGACAAAAACCGGATGGATGCAAGGACGACCGACGCAGGCGACCCGAATAGGGTCGTCGAGGAGGTCTGACGCCGCAGACGCCGGTTTTTGTCGAAACCCTCTGGGACGGGCCGCTTTTGCCGCATGCCTTCGTCGCTCGGGCTCGACGACCTTAATCAGGTCGGCGTCGCCCTCGCTTCTTGGCCTGCGACAAAATCGGCTCCGTCGCAGCCATTGTAGTTATCCGGATAGGCTCTTACGCCAAAAGGTTGATCTGCACGACAGCGGCATTGGCTGCCTTGGCCGCGTTGTTGGTCAAGTCAAGCAACTGTTGCTGCTGTTGATTGGCCGGCTCTTTATTCGGGCTGTAGATGTTCAGATTGTTGCTCTGGGCGGCGCTGGTGATAAGCTGGGCGTTGCCCATCGCCTGCGTGTTGTTGGCCTGAACCACCGCATCCGCGGCGTTCGATTCGATCGCGCCGGAAAGGCTGTCAAAGGCGGCGGAGTTCTGACTTGTGGTGCCGTTCTGCTGGGCTGCTATCACCTCCGTAGCCGCACTATCCACGGCTTCCTGAGTGGCCGCCTGCTGGCTGGAAAATGAACTGGCCACCACGCTGGCATTCAAACCCGATATTCCATTGATCGCCATACCATGTCTCCTGAAATCAAACTTGCCTGTAAATTTTTTAAGTCGCGTACACCTGAAATATGCACGCAAACTCCACCATATTCTACTTATCGCAAGTTTAATGAAAGACTTTAACGCTGTGCATAAAAAAAAATGAAAAACTTTCCGCCCGGCACGGCCCCAAAATGAATGTGTGTGTAACTTGTTTGTTAATAGTATATTATGGGCGATCTGCGGTTTTTGATTCCCGGCTATTTTCCGGAAGAAGTCATGCCAGGATGGACGGAATCGCATTAACTTCTATAAGGTATCACTACAACGAGACTTTAGCTCAAGAAAATTCATCCAGCCATCCGATGGTTCCTTACAGGACGCCTTGACAGCAAAGGAGCTACGGCATGGATGTCAAACAGATTCAGCAGTTGCGGCCGATGTTGAACACGTACTTG